>PMMB01000314.1:0-6921 GCA_003165495.1 Gammaproteobacteria bacterium
AGGTCGTAGGTTCAAATCCTACCCCCGCTACCAATTACAGAAAACTATAATAAAAACAAATATTTAACGTAGAGAAAAATCCCTAGTCGATTTGAACCTGCGGACCCCGTTAGTAAAGAATTACGGGCGAGACGATTTCGTTTGGGACGAGTTAGGCTGCCATCATTTCCGCATCCATTTCGAGTTCGGATCGATTATCTGCTTACCATCCTTCGGCGATTTCCAGGGGTCTCCATAGACCTTCGAGTGCAAGGATCGGTCATCGCTGTCAAGTGAGCGCTTGACCACCGCGCGCACCGCATGGCGCTCCGCGCGATGCTCATCGACCTTGAACGGCTTGTCGCTAGGGGCTGTAGTCACTCCGATGATGGCTGTTTTTCGGCGGCTGCGGCTCATTTCCATACTCCAAACTAAATCTCTTCGTTATCCTGTCTTTCGCATAGTTGCTCCGACCTCCAGCGCCTTCAGCACATGCTTCGGGTCATTCGTAATGGCACGAATTAGCGCCTTCGCTGGCCCGGTCGGTTCACGCCGTCCTTGTTCCCAATTTCGCAGCGTCGATAGATCAACCTGTATAAGGGCCGCAAATTTTTCTTGCGTCAATCCCGCTTTCGCGCGCAGCACTTTAATCGACTGCGCGTCGACCTTGGTTACTCTGGCCGGCCTACGAGTCCCAGCAATGATCTCATTGTGCTGTTGCATGCTTGCTACCAAATCGGCAAACAATTTCTTGTCCATTGTGCTTCCTACCAATTTTCGTTGAGTTTCTTCAGGATCTTATTCTCGGCGGCACTCAAATCGTCTTTGATGCCCTTCTTGTAAATCGCGATCAAGCGAATCTGCGCCGCTGCCGTGACATAGAAATAAATCTCCCGCACGCCGCCGCTCTTGCCTTTACCTTGGACCGCCCAGCGAACTTTGCGTAGTCCGCCGGTTTGTTGAATCACGGCGCCTGCTTTGGGGTCATCATCACTCAGCAACACATCGACTTGCTTTTCAAAGATGTGCGACTCAATGAATTCCATGGACCCAATTGTACGCCAATGGCGTACATGAGTAAGTAGGTTATCAGGCCTGTAATGCAAACGCGCTTTTTATTAGCACAGACAATTGCTTAGACTGGCCGGGACGTAGGTACCTGCAGCGGATGCTCGATACAAAGATCAATGCAATCAAGGGGCCTCAACGTTTCAGATCAGACATTGCGCTCTCCACGTCAACGGCATTAGCGCCGCGGGGGAAAGCATGGCCGGGTCAGATCACGGCGGAAAGTACGGCGTTGCTGGAATGCTTACGTTCAAACCAGTAACCGATTCCCGTGAGGCAACACGCCCGGCAGTTCTAATTGTCGCCCGTCGTGTTGCTGGTTCGCAACGTAACTCTAGGTGCCGCAGGCTGACCGGCTACCTTCCGACGGCCTCGGATCGGCCGAGATTAGCCCTCTGCATCCTAGATGACAACGAACCTAGCACCGTGCATAATCTCCCGCTCACAAATGTTGCTGGCGTACAACATGTTGTTATCGATTGACTGAACGATGAGAGTATTTTGTAGTGCTACGTTCAAGAGTCCGTGACCGGCGCGTTGTCGATCGGCCAAATACCAATTGGCCATGAACTTATTTTGGGGAGACGAACACGTGAAACATAAGAACATTCTGGCCGCCTCGATCGCACTGTCCTTAGCGGGTAGCGCCTGGGCGGAGGCGGACACGAGCTCGGAACTGCCAGAGATCGTGATCACTGCTACCAAGCGCGAATCGACCGTGCAGGATACCCCCATCAGCGTCACGGCAATCTCGGCGAGCGATATCGCCAACAAGGGATTGACGGATTTCAACAGTCTGGCGCAGACCGTGCCCGGCATCGCCATGCGCACCGCAGGACCCGGTCAGACGGAATTTGAGATGAGGGGCCTCAACTCCTCGGGTGGCAACACCTCCGTGGTGGGTTTTTACATGGACGAGACCGCGCTGTCGTCGCCGGCCTCCGCGCAGCTGGGCAAGATTGTCATTGACCCCAATTTGTATGATCTGAACCGCGTGGAAATCCTGCGCGGCCCCCAGGGTACGCTGTACGGTGCGAGTTCTATGGGTGGCACCGTCAAGGTGGTGCCTAATGCTCCGCAGCTGGGGCAGTTCGCCGTCAGCGGCGAGACTGTGGTGTCGCAAACCAGCTCGGGCGGAGGCACCAACTTCACGCAGAACGGTATGGTGAATCTGCCGCTGGGAGCGAATGTGGCGCTGCGCATTGTGGGTTCGACGGACTCGCAAAGCGGCTGGGTCAACCGCTATGTGTTCGCCGATGGCGCGGTGCTAACGGATGGGGCGACCGGCGCCCGGCCGGCCGGATTCTACACCGCGCCGCTGGCGGAAACCGTGAGTCAGTCCAATGCCTCATCGCTCGACTCCTTCCGCGCCTCCCTGCTGTGGCGCGCCTCCGACGAAGTTTCCATTACCCCGGCGTTGATGTGGCAGCACACGCACCAGGATGGCCCGAATGCCGTGGACGTCGACGGCTCACCCAGCCACCCGCAGGTGCCTGCGGCTGCCGGACACTTTGAGATCTACGACACCCCCGAGCCGCAAGACGATGTGTTCACCCTGGGCAGCCTCAAAATCGAATGGCAGGCCGAGCACTTTCTGGTCACTTCGGCCACGGCGAACTGGAAGCGCACCACCCTGGTCTCCCAGGACGGTACCGAGGAGAACGCTGGGCCCTCAGGTCTGGGGAGTCTGGGGCGGGCCGACCCCTATGACACCTCGGCGGGGGGAGTCGGTCCGGTCGGTCCCGGACCGACGGGACCGGGCGTGCAGGAACGCGACGCCACGCAACAACTCAGCGAGGAGTTGCGCCTGACCTCGACCGACAAGGGAGCCTTTCAGTGGCAGTTGGGCTATTACTACCAGCGCCTCAAATCCGAATGGGATATGTGGTCCATCAACCCCCAAATTCTTGCGGCAGGCCTCGGCAACGTCTACGTCGACTACATGCCCCAGACCATTACGCAGAACGCGCTGTTCGGCGAGACGTCGCTCGCGTTTGCCGAGGGCTGGAAGGCGACGCTGGGGCTGCGCGGTTATCACTATCAGTACAGCCAGAACAACACCGAGTGGGGTGATTTCACGCCCTATGGATTTGCCAACCTCTTTAATCCTACCGGTCCGACACTCGCCGGCAACACCGCCCCGTTTAATACCACGGCCTCGGGCAAGGCGAGTGGCGCCAATCCGAAGTTCGATCTGTCCTGGAAGATGAATCCGGAAGTGCTCTTGTACGCCACGGCGGCTCGCGGCTTTCGCATGGGCGGCACCGACCAGCCCTTCACCGGCTACCTGACCAATGTGTCGGCTGCCTCCTGCGGCGGCCCAACGAGCCTGGCCGTTATTCTGCAGTGCGGCCTGCAACAGAAGCTGTCGGCGACGTCGAGTGTCTCGGGCGGTTACTACGCCCCCAATGTGCAGTTCCCCAATGCCAATGCACAGGGTGTGCCGCAGTTCAATTCCGATTCGGTCTGGAACTACGAGGTCGGCGAGAAGGGCGAATTCTTCGACCGCCAGCTGATGCTCAACGTGGATGCGTACTACGAACGCTGGACCAGCCCGCAGATTGCGACCAACATCGGCGGCTTTGGGTACACCGTCAACGGAGCAAACGCCCGCATCCTCGGGGCGGAAGTTGAGATGTGGCTCAAGCTGCCGGCGGGTTTCTCGTTCTCCGGAAATCTGGGCTATGCGGACAGCAAGTTCCTGTCCGACAGCGCCATCACTGGCTACCTGTCCGGTACGGCCATACCCGATTCGCCGAAGATCACCTCGTCCCTGACACTGCACAACGCGCAGCCGCTCACCGGAGCGCTGCAGCTGATCAGTTCGCTGTCCTACAATTATATTGGTGAGCGCACCAATGCTCCTTACGGAGAGACCATCACACTCAACAACATGAACCAGCTGCTGGTGCACCTGCCCTCCTACGGACTGATGAACCTGCGCGTGGGGGTCAAGTCCGACGATTGGACGTTTAGTCTGTTTGCGAACAATCTGCTCAACAAGGAGACGCTGCTCGACACGCAGCCGCAGATCAATCTGCAGAGTGCGGCCTTTACCCGCTATATCGTCAATCAGCCACGCACCCTCGGTCTGGATCTGAGTTACAAGTTCGGGCACTGAAGGGCCCCGTAGCGCGTGCTTTGGGCGGAACGGGTCGCGGGAATGCGACCCGTTCCGGTGCGGGTTAGGCTAGCGAGGACAATTGGTAGTCGTAGCGAATGCTCGATACAAAGATCAAATCCTCCCGGCGCTACCTAACGCGAGGGTCTGGAACCTCCAGCAGACAAGTATCGAAGCGTCCCCCCGATGCGGCAGTGGCAAGAAATTCAAGCATTGCCACGGCTCATTTGAGTATCAAGACCATATCGGCAAGGTGATTCCGCAAATGCTCCAGCGAGCGCAGGCGGAGGAACTCCAGCGGCAAAAGCAGCAGGGTCTTGGCAACCCCGATAATCTCATTGGAAATGCAGGGCCAGCGATTGGTGGCTGTCAAGAACCGGCTGCTGCACTCGGCGGGCTGGAAGACCTTTCACGATTTTCTGTTCGACTACATGAAGATGGCGATGGGCTCGGAGTGGGGCACTGCCGAGATTAAAAAGCCACTAACTGAGCGCCATCCCTTACGTGCGCACCTCCCAATAGCTGTATAAGCTCCAGACCCCACTTTTTACCGGGTACGTCAGCGGTGCGTCGTTGGCAGTTGGGACCGTGGTGCCGCACGAATAGCGCGTTACAGGAGAGGGACGATGGTGTCGTACGAAATCGACGGTTCGATACTCACCTTCCGGGCGTCTGGCACCACGACAGTTGACCAGCGTGAACCGGTGTTCGACGCAGTGCGGGCCGATGCGCGCGTCCCGAATGGTGCGCTGGTATTGCTGGACGTACGCGAGGTCAATGTCGGCATGAGCAAGCACGTCGTCGTCGAACGCCTTCGTGTGCTGTTGGATCAACTCGGACCAAAACTAGGGCCCGCGTGCGCATTGATCGTAACCCCAGAGCTCGGCGATCAAGCGAACATATTCCAGACGGAGGCGATTGGTTTCGGCCTACGGGTCGAACTTTTCGGCGACGAGCGAATCGCTCGCCAGTGGCTCAATGCGCTTCAGTAAAGAGCAAACGAGCAAGGCGCCAATAATATGGGTGCGCACTGGGTAGAGGCGCCGCGGCCTTGACGGTCTTTTTTTTTCGACGATCGCGCCACATATGCGGGTAGCCGCACTCCGGTCGCTTGCTCATGCTTGACCGCCCTAATCGACACGCTGGTATGGATGCGTGCGGCGTTAGAATTGGTGGCGGGCGCGGGCGCGGGCTCGCAGGCTCCTAGCCCTTCTACTGCCGGTTGGATTTTCGCGAGCTGGCTGTCCCAAAATCCCGTATTTGAGAAACACGGTATCGCAAATTCGCCGCAAAAAATGCTACCAGCTTCTGGTAAATTTTCCGACAAGGGTAAGGACGCACGGCGGCTGAGCAATTGGCTTGGCTCGCCCCTGGCTCTCGGGGCGGCCTTTTCTCTGGCGAAAACGACTGACTGGATGCGTACGAGCTGATCACTCTTTCACGCGATATTGACGGGCTCTAATTCAAGGGCATGGCGACGGTGCGTAGTCGCCACGTGGCAATCGTTCCACTGTACCCTGACGTAATCGGGCTCCAACGCCTCGGTGATCACGCCGGTCGCGTATACACCAGAGTCGCTGAGAGCGACCCGATCACCGATTTGTAGATGCTTAGCGTTGCAGATCAATTGACTCTCCTTGCCTTGATTTGGATACAAGGATAACAAGTCAAAAACCGCAGTCGAATCGGTACTTCCCGCAGTTCGAGCGGATCTGGATCACAGAATCTGCTGGATCTTCCTTGTCAATCAAGTCCTGAAGACCGAAATGGCGAGAACGTCTTACCTGTCGTGCTGTACGGATCGCGCGGCGTCAGCATCAGCAACCGTCGCTCATGCTCGCGCCGAACGAACACGAAGCCATACTCAGGCGTCGCCTCGGCTTGCCATCCTTCACTCGCGAGCGCCCCTCGGCAATTCTTTGCACGCCCACGCTTTTCTCTAATCGACCCGCCAAACTGCGAGAGACAAACTCGCCATCCGCTCTTGGATTCGATCCGAGCGAGAGGGTGGCGTTAGCCATTGAGGTGAGGTCATGACATGCATAGCCGCGGATCTTCGGACGGGTACAACTCAATTAAGGCGCAATTTAACCAGCGTCCCCTGAAGACGGGTCGGGTGCGGAACGCGCGATCCAGGCGCTAGACCTACGGCGTGCCGGTGAGCAATCCCTGTTCCACCAGCACCGGCGGATGGCGGTGATGAGTGGTTTGCTCGTATCCGTAGGCGTAGCCCAAGAGCTCTCCGTCGTGCCAGGGCTTCCCTGAAATCTCGAGCCCGAACGGCAGTCCGCCCGAATAGTAGCCGCCCACCACGACGACCGCGGGTACCCCCAGCATGTTCACCCAGCTGGTGTCGGAGTGCGGACCTTCGCTGAGCCGGCCATTTTGCGCCATGGTCTCATCGACCGGTGGCATCTGGATTGCGGGATAGACAAAGCCGTCGAGATGCAGGCGCTCCATGGTGCTGAGATAGGCCTCCATCAGACGCCGGCGGGGGCCGTAGTAATTGGCCTCGGCATCCGGATCGTTCTCGATCTTGCGCTGTGTGAGCGTGATGTCACCGAATTGCGCGTTCGCTTTCTCGGTGCCGATGATCGGCTCGCCGAGCGGCTGGCCAATCAATTCCTCGTACTGGGAGGCGGAATGATATTGCGCGGGTCCGAAGGTCCCCAGAAACAGATCAGTCCCTTCCTTGACGTACGGGTACGTCGCCACGCGGATCGCGAGCCGCACAAAGCTGTCCGGCAGCACCG
>PMMB01000314.1:6997-13692 GCA_003165495.1 Gammaproteobacteria bacterium
CCATGAAACGGCGGGCCCATGCCGCCGAGGATGAACGCCGGTACACCGAAGCGCTTGCCCTTGAGCGCGTCGGCCTTCAAATACCTTGTGTAGGGACCGGGTTCGGCCTTTGTGGCAGCCTCGCGAGTGGGCGGATCGAGGGGATCCGGACCGGCCATGACGGATAACGCAATTGTCGCATCCGTGACGTTGCGGGCAATCGGTCCCGTGTTGTCGAGCAGCCAGTCGAGCGGTGCGATGCCGGCGATGCTGACGAGACCGCGGGTCGGAAAGACACCGACAACGCCACTGGTCGCCGACGGCATACGGATCGAGTTGCCGGTGTCCGTGCCATTGCCCAGTACTGCCATGTTGGAGGTGACCGCGGTCACTGTCCCGCCGGACGAGCCACCCGGAGAAAACCGCACGTCGTAGGCATTCCCGGTGCGCCCGAACGAGCTGCTGCGGTTGGTATCGGCGTTCGCAAAATCAGGCATGTTCGTGTGGCCGATCAGTACCGCTCCCGCCGCACGCAGCTTGGCAACGATCGTTGCGTCACGCGGCGCGACCAGCTCGTGTCCTGCGATGGTGTAGCCCGACCAGCCGTCGGTCGTAACTTCCCCCGCGATGCTCGTATTCGCCTTGATCACGATGGGTACGCCCCAAAGTGGCGCGCTGTTGACCCGGCCCGCGGCGGCTTGCGCATCCTCCCGGGCGGCCGTCTCGAGCGCTGCCCGGTCCAGGCTCGTTTCGACGGCGCGGTAGACCCCGTTGTAGCGATGCACGCGCGCGAGATGCCACTGCACCACTTGCGTGACGGTGTAGCGGTGTTCCGCGTAGTAGCGCTGCAACTGTGGAACAGTCACCTCCATCAGGTCCCGATCCATCGCAACTGAAGCGGCAACGGTCGATTCGGCCCGGGTGCTGTACGGGATGGAAAGCAACAGCAGGCCCGGAAGGATTGCAACGAGCGTGCGGTGTAGGTGCATAACGGAATGATCTCCAGGCTGGTTGAACTACGGCGGCCGTCGAGCCACCGCGTGGCCCTTAGGAGCGGGCGATTCGCCCGGTGTGGCCGGGCGCAGGCCGCCGAGTCGCAATCATATAGGGTATTCGGCGCTTGCGGGACAACCGGGTCGCTGCGCGGGGACGAAAATAGACGGCGTCGTAGATCGGGGTGTGCATGAGATCCTTCACCGTAATTTTGATTTCCATCGGTGCGATTGTGATTTTTGTGGCAGGTTCGCTCATCTCATCGAGCGGAGCCGACGATTCCACCCATAGCTCGTGATGGCTGTGCGCGAGCGTCAGAATTCCCCGCAGCACCCGTTGCTTAACACGTTTCGAACCAGAGATCCGCAGGAATATCGCTTCATAATGAATCTGCTGAAAGATGATTCCGAGATGTGACCCAACGTACTGCTGTGACTCCGTGACCAAATTTGAAATTCAAGGCGCGGTTGGAATCGACACTAATGTGCAGGTCACATCGAGCAGAGCGACTTGTCGCGGGCTTGCATGATCGAGCTACGATTCTGAGTCGTCGCATTAGGTTCGGAAACATAATCACTCGGTGTACTGAACCGCTTGCGGGGACATTTCCCGGCCGGTGAATCCAGCCGTTGCCAGTCGAGCCGCATAGTTCATGTCACACGTGCCTCGTCCTCCCGAATGGTGGCTCCGCTGGTCCAAAGGTGCCACGCAGCCCAAAACCCTGTGGGTGCCAAGAGCAGCAGAGCCCACCGCGGGGACTCCTGCCCGGCGCCGAAGGAAACCGAAAACCAATCGCTCAACCAGCCGATAATTTGCGGGGCAAGCACGAGATTGGCTACATTGGCGATGAACAGAAGGACGCCACATGCCGTAGCGCGCATGTTCGCTGGCATTACGTTCTGAAGCAGTCCGAGAATTGGACCAATGTAAAAATAGACCGAGGGCCCAAAGATCCACAGAAGCACTGTCGCTGCGCGCTCCGACAACACCCAATATAGGATCATTGATGGAACTGTCGCCAGCGCCGTGACGCACGCGAGCAGTCGCGCGACATAACGCGGATCGGTGGCGGCAGGCCGACCCATGAGCCAGCCGGCCAGCAATGTGCCCGCCGTTCCCGCCACAAGATGCATGGTTCCCAGGAGATGTCCGGCCTGACCCACGGTCAGATGATGTGAGCGCTGCAGAAACGTGGGGGTCCACCACATCAAGCCCCAGCTCCAAAAGGTTGCAACCGATGCACCCAGCAGAAGATGAATCGCCGATCGTTGTGTGGTGATGAAGCGCAGCGTGATGAGCAGCGTGCTGGGCTTAAGATCCCGCGCCGTCGAATCCAGCTGTCCGCGCCGCGGCTCACGCACGGTTAACCACACGATCATCGCGACCACTAGACCTGGTACGCCGAGCACAATAAAAGCTGCTCGCCAGCCGCCGCGCTCAGCCACCTCCCCGGCGACAGACGAACCCAGCCACGCGCCGAGGCTGGCGCCGAGCGCAAAAATCGTCAGGGCCATCGGCCGAAGGGCAGGAGGAAACTTGTCGGCCAGAATGGATGTGGAAGGCGGAGTCCCCCCGGCCTCGCCAATCCCGACGGCAAAGCGCGCGAGAAGTAGTTGCCAATAATTCTGCGCCAACCCGCACACCGCGGTCATACCGGACCAGATCCCGAGTGCGATTGTGACAATTTTCTGGCGGCTAGCGCGGTCCGCNNAGGAAGGCGATTCCGCTATCCGAAAGGTGCATCTCCTTCCGTATTGGCTCGATCAGCGTCGAGACCGAGAAGCGATCCGCGATGTTGAGCGCATACACGATCGTCAAGACTGCGAGCACATACCAGCGGTCGCGGGGCGCAGCGGCGTCGCTGGGTTTGTCGCTCATAGAGCGTGGTACGTCTCGTTCGAGATGTGATACCGACCTTATATTTCTCGTTTTAATACAAAATCTTATGCGGATTATCTCGAAGGTAAATTCACATAGAGGCGCTACTGCGAAGCCGTCGTTCGAGGTGTTGCGCCTCAGTTTGCGGCGACGCCTGAATTCTTTAAAGCCGCGAGGCCGCTAGTGTTAATAGTGGCGGCGGCGCGCTTCAGGTCGTCGATGTCGGACGCCTGTCCGGAGACCTTGACGGAGAACCGCTCCGCGATGAACGTGGTGTATTCGCCGCTCTGCGTCTGCTTATTCCACTGCTCGTGAACCAATTGCCCGCCGCTCTTGTAAGTCTTGTCGAACCCCGAATCCGATTGACTCTCCCGTTCGACTCCGGCCCAGCCGGACGCAAAGCCTACCAATCCTTTGAGGGACCCGGCATCGGTGATTTCCAGATTCAGCGTGCGATTCGCGCCATTGGAATAGGTCGCCGTGGCCTTGGAGATTTGCATACCCATCGCGCCGTTGCGTTCCGCGGCCTCCTGCGTGCGCCTCAAGCCGTCCAGTTCATCGGGCAGAAAGGTCTTAATTTGATCCGGTGCGAGCGACTCCACCTTTTTACCACTGCCCATCGCGGTGCTCATGAACTGTCCCATAGCGTTTGCCTTCGCCGCGTCATCTCCGGACTTTTGCGCGCTGTCGAGCTGTTTAGAGGCATCGTTCATACGCTTTGCGTAATCGTTAAGACCGGTGCCGATGGCGCTGTGGTTGGAAAATGCTGACGAACCTGTTGCCTGCGATAGCGGCATTCCCGTCAGGCCGCCGCCGAAGGTCCCGAAGCCGCCCGCCGCGCGCACGATGAGGCCCAAGACAATCGAGACGACGATGGCCGCAAGCACGGTCACCACCGTGTATCCAAGCGACTTCTCGGCCGGACACTTCATCGTGAACGGCAGCCCGAGATAGAGTAAATAAAGGCCGTAGATCAGGCCGGCCAAAGCCGATAACAGACCCAAGCCCGGTACGATGCCGATGATCGCCGCGACCCAGGCGGCCGTGTAGGCATAGGCCACGACTTTGAGCGCTTGTACCCGATTCTTCTGGCCACCGAAAGTCGGCGCGAGCGCGTCGACGATCAGCGCGACGATGAAGGTACCGATTAGCGTGAGGACGTACGTGGTGACGGCGGAGGTCAATCCGGCGAGCAAGCCTATCCGGTAGCTACCGGCGAACGGCATGGACACGCCGATGACGCTCAATGCCAGGAATACCTTAACGGCAGGTATTGCCGCCAAGATCATGATGTATCCGGTGTAGATTCCGCTGATCGTGTCGGATTCCGCGGCGATTACCGGCCATTCGGCGCGCGGTGTGAGCAGAATCGATTTGACCCGTCCCAACAGATGACTGGTTTGCATATATGTGCTCCCCTAATTTTTAACCAGAATTTCCCCAAATCATTGTAGCGCAATCGCTGCGCCGACGAGCTCGCCCAGCGTCGCGCGAGTCTCCCGCGCGCTCACAAGCAGTACATTAAGAAAAGCCCATGGGGTATGCACCGTGGGCAAATCCGACTGGTGCCGTCAATCGGACGGCACCAGTCGAACACTGCATCAGCGAATCACGGGTAACATACCCGCGATTGATGTGGCGGCCGCACTGCAGGCTGCGTGCCCCCACCCGCTTGCGCTGACGCCGATCGGCAGACCGACCGGATTTACGATGTCATACACGATATTGTCGGGATGAGAGGCATCTCCGCTGACGCCCCCCGGCACAAAATCCAGAACCAGGTTATGGCGTGTTCGCCACGAGATGTTGTGATCTGCGCAGGAGGAATCGCCGCTGACCCCAATTCCGCCGACGAGCTCGTGTTGGGCATTGTAGAGCGCAAGACCGCCGCCGAAGACGTTTACCCCGCCGATTTTTCCGCCGACCATCGGATCACTCGAGCCGCCATTGTCGCGCGACTCGCCTCGATAGGCGACCCGCGTGTTCACAGGGTTGCTGGCCTGTAGTCCAAATAAACTGCCCCCTGGTTGCACCGCGCTGAAAAGATTGGCCGTCGATAGTGCGAGATGCGGGAGGCTAAACGCGTTCGCCGTATTGGCCTTCTGTGCGGAAATGACACGGCTACCGGGCCATTGCGCACCGCGGTCACTGCCGGTATACGCAACTGCACAGACAATGCCATCGCGATTGACGATCGTGCCCCACATGTCGAGATTGAACCCACCATTCGCCTGTGCTCTCGCCGCGAAGAGAGCCGCATGCAACTGCGAGTGGGAGGGTAACTGACTGCACGCCGATTGCACATCAGCTTCCTGGTCTTCGGCGCTGTCGCGCGCGTTCGCAATACTTGAAGTTTCGAAGGCCAGTGCGCCAAGCGCGAGCGCAATGACCACCATCCGCATAACACCCTTCGTCATGGCAAACTCCTTTTGAAGAATTGGAGGAAAGAAAAAAAAGGCCTGACTTTCTGCTGCCGGAGCTTTTAGTTACGATTAGATCGCATCCTGGCAATAGCGGAGATAGTCTCACAGATTGTCCACGCTGCTTGCTAGCAAAATATACTGATCTGTAAGTGATTAACACGCGGCAAGGCTAATGATTATTCCGTCGCAGCGCAGCAAGGCGCGGCCCGCGGGAATGATTTGTTCGACCGTGCCTTAATCCAATTGCGGCGCAACTATGATGCTGGTGCGAACACGATTTGCGCCGAGCACCTTGATGCGGTTGGCCACGCGGCCTTGAGGTTTCACGAATTAAATTCGACACGATGTTTGTGTAGAGCAGAAACCGTATCAAATTTCGATCTTGTCGGGCGGGGTGTCAACGATGGTGCAACAGGATCCTGAGGGAATTGCCAGCGCTCCGCACCAAGCGTTTCTTCGGATGATCTACATTGCCAGTAAACTCGCTGATTCCCCAGCCGCCGGCTGTGGGATACTCGAGTATATTATTGGGAAAACCCGACAACGCGAGTGGACGAGTGCTATGGGAGAAGACACTCCAGGGACCGAGGGGGGGTCCAAACTAAAGGCATTTTTGCTTCGCCTGCTACCCAGGAATTCCACGAATTTCTGGCTAGACCTTGCGCGGTCTCTGGGACCGGTTCTCATTGTCAGCGCAATCGCCATTTTCGCGGCCTTGCACTTTGTCCGCCCCGCCCCGCCCAGTACACTCACCATCGCGAGCGGTGCTCCGGGTAGCAGGTTCAATTTGGTGGCCCAGGGGTACCAGAAGATCCTGGCGCGCAACCGCATCACGCTCAAAATTGTTACGACCGAAGGCTCTTTGGACAATCTGCATCGGTTGTTGGCCGCGCATAATCGCGTGGACATAGCGCTTGTACAGTCAGGCATCTCGGATGCCGGCGATGCCGGCGATGCCGGCGATGCCGGCGATCTGATATCGCTTGGCAGCGTGTTCTACGTACCGCTCACCATTTTCTACCGCAGCCCGACGGCGCTGGAGCGGCTGTCACAACTGCGTGATCAGCGAATCGCGATCGGACCGCCGGGAAGTGGTACGCGGTCACTTGCGTTGGCGTTGCTCAAGGCCAATGAGATCGAAGCTCAGGGGCAGACACAGCTGCTGGACATGGAAGGGGAGGCGGCTAGGACAGCCCTGCTGGGGCATCAGGTGGACGCCATATTCCTGACGGGCGACTCGGCCGCGCCGGAGACCATACGCGAAATGCTCCACACGCCGGGGATCCGTCTGTTCGATTTTTCCCAAGCTGATGCCTATGTACGTCGGTTTCACTACCTGAGCAAGCTCGAATTGCCGCCAGGTGCATTCGATCTCGGGGAGAATCTTCCGCACACGGCCATCAACATGCTGGCTCCGACGGT
>PMMB01000314.1:13757-25347 GCA_003165495.1 Gammaproteobacteria bacterium
CCGACGCCGCGCGCTATTACAAATCGGGGAAGAGCTTTGCGTACCGTTACTTGCCATTCTGGGTTGCAAGCCTGCTTGATCGCACGGTGGTCGTGTTGTTACCGATACTCTTCGTGGTGATTCCTGCGTTACGCTATTTGCCGGCCGTGTACAACTGGAGTATCAAGAGCCGCATCGACCGCCGCTACCGGCAGCTCATGGCGCTCGAGCGTCATTCTGTCGGGGATCTATCATCGGAACAACGGGCGATATTTATCGATAGGCTGGCGCAGATCGAGAAATCCGTCATTGCCCTTAAAATGCCGGGGTCGCACGCGGAACCACTCTACGTATTGCGCGAACACATACAGTTCGTCCGAGAAAACCTTGCTCGATCGGCGCGGAAAGTCGACGAGGTTCAAGCGCCCACGGATCAACGCGCAACATGACGTTCGGCATCGCAGAGCGATGCCCGTCAGCCCTTGGGTCATGTCGGACTTGCCCTACAGTGTTTCGCCAGTGCGAACGACTCGCAATTCTTTGCCAACTGACCGAAGCTTAACCTCTTCTCTTGTGGGCAATATCAAGAGCCTCATTTTAAGGAGCAGCATCCATGGGCGAAAAAACACCTTCGAACCACGGAGAGGGAAACCCGGAGGCGGCCGATCGGTTCAATACTGCCGAACGAAAATTCGCCAATTCGAAAGTTGGTAAGCAGAAGATCCGGGACGGTGCGCATGTGCGCCCGGACGAAGAAGCTGAACTGGCGGAAGCAGAGCAGCTCGGCCGAGAGCGCGCCAAGGACGACGATTCCGCATCAGGGCATTCCTAGGAAAAGGTAACGGCCGATGCCGGCGAGCCCGCGCTTGCTCTATCGACTAATTTTGCGGGACCGCTACGTCGCCTCCTTTTCGGGGAGCAAGCGCTCGTACTCTTTTTTGACGACTGCGTAACATTCGCAAGTGCGCTTCTCGAGCCCAGGGCGATCCAGCACGGAGATGTGACCGCGCGCGTAACTGATCAACCCGGCGTGTTGTAACTTAAGCGCGGCTTCAGTGACGCCCTCGCGGCGCACCCCCAGCATGTTGGCGATTAATTCCTGCGTCATCGCGAGTTCATTNNCGGTTGCACACTGCCGTTTGCGCCATTTGCGTTATCAACGCTTGGGTGTAGCGCAGCAATAGATGTAGCACGGGCCCGGCACGATTGAACTCATCTTTCATCAACTGTGCCTTCAATCGGAATCCCAGACCGGCACTTTGCACCACCGCACGGCTGGGAGTCGATTCGCCCCCCATAAACAGCGAGACCCCCACGACCCCCTCGTTGCCGACCACCGCAATCTCGGCCGAAGCGCCGTTTTCCATAACGTAAAGCAGCGAGACGATGGAGGTCGTTGGAAAGTAGACGTGGGTTAGGGTGGCGCCGGATTCGTATAAAACCTGGCCTAACGGCATCTCAACCTGCTCAAGCAATGATTGCCAGCGCCGCCACTCGGGATCTGGCAGCGCCGCCAGGAGGAAGTTTTTCCTCGGTTCGGTGGAAATCGGCATTGCAGATTTCCTACGTGAGTCTCGACATTATGTCGCAATCGTCGTGCCGGAGACACCCACTATGCGTTCTGTTTCCGCGAAAGGCAATTACATTACCTTAAGGCAATCTTTGCTCATGAATGCACGAGCTTTCCGCCACTCGCTTGCCACTCCCGCACCAAGTTGCTCGCATCCTTATCGGAGCGCGGCTTCACTCCCATCAGAATGCCGCCCGCGCGAATACCCTGTTCGTATTCCTCGACGCGCCCTTCGGGAATGCCCCATTTCGTAAGCGCCCCTATCAATGCGCCCGCAAGGCCGACAGCCCCAGCGGCGGTCAGGGCTACGGCAATGGGTCCAGCAGCAAGAACACCCAATACCGGAACGAGCAAGAGAGTGCCCACTCCAGCAAGCGCCGGGGCAATCGTGCCGATCGTACCACCGGCGGGACCACCTATGCCCTCTGCAGATTTTCCGTCTTCTGAACCATCTTTTGTCGCATTGCTGCTCAGATCCGTTTTGGTGTCGTGCCCGGGGGAAAAAAATCGGTTGCGGGTCTCCTCGGACATGAGCACGTCGATGTCAGAGTTCTCATAGCCCAACCGAGTTGCAGATCGATATCCACGCTCGGCACTGTCCTTATTTGTGAATAGTCCGGTGACCATCCTAGCCGGCCCGAGAGATTGAGCTGAATCGGTCATTGTCCGCTCCTATGTTGCCAGCCATCAGGTCTATAGCGCTGGTGTTCGCAATGTGGCTCGCGCCGATGGTTCACTAAGCTGCGTGCGCGTTGAATCGTGGACTCTACCAAATGGCCGCCCAGCGTTGAAGCGGAAATGAATTTTCGGGCCGCATAGGCGATTCGCAGTCGCGCCGCTAGCCAGTCGAGGTCTCAAGCATGGTAGTAGTAGGGCGTAAAATCAATAGAAGCGTGCGGCCGCTACCAACTTACTCGATGATTTGCCTCCAAGCGATTCCGGCACTTTCGAGTCCCGCGTCTTGCGGTGTAGGACATCCGACGACAGACACATGCGTGATAAGCCCGTGGCCCACGCGCGATAAGCCCACATCGGCATGACCGGCTTAGGTCGACAATCTACTCTTCGAAATGAACGAGGAGACGAAGATGAAGGTCTTATCAAGTTTGTTAATTCTAGGCGTTATGCTCTCAGGCTGCGTTAGCAACAATCCTCCGCGGGATAGGGCCACCACGGTGGTCGTACCGCCAAGCTCGGGAACCACGACGGTAGTCGTACCGCAAGCACAGGGAACCGTCGTGCTTTGCCATGACGGGACGAGGCCGCCCTGCTACTAACCGGTGGCGAGTCCGGCGCGACCTCGTGAATAGTACCGAATGCGTCATCGGGTGAGGGTTCATTTGGAAGATGGCACGCATTCACGAGTGTCGCAGGAAGCACTTACAACCGGGCATCCCGCCCGGCGGGTTCCCACAGTTCTACTGGATTTCCATCCGGGTCGTGCAATCTGGCAAAACGCCCGTTGGGATACCCCGTAATTGCGCAACCATGGCGTCGAGGTTGCTTGCTGCGGCGACCCAAAGTATTTGGTGTCCATCGGGAGTCATGTTGGGGTCCAGTGGTTTTGATTCGATGACACCGGAAGCGCCAAGTGCCACGGGTTGCAATGGTTGAGGCGCCAAGTATTAGCATTCCGCGATTTATCATCATTTCTAGGCCCCGGCTGTTCTTATCGGCACATTGAGAGTGCCACTCGCCGAAAGCTGCGGCCAATTCAGGGGGTCAAATCAGGGGGTCAAAATCGCCGGAAGCGTGCCGCCGTTTCCAAACCGCCTTTATTTGACGCGTGCATTTTGATTCGATACCCTTGGAAATATGAAATCACGAGCTGTAATTGCGGGACTGGCCGCATTAGCCCAAGAGTCGCGACTTGCGCTTTTCCGGTTGCTCGTGAAAAGAGGCCCGGAGGGCTATACGCCGACGCAACTGACGGAAAAGCTCGGTGTTCCCGCGCCAACTTTGTCATTTCACCTAAAGGAACTGCAGCGCGCCGGCCTCATCGTAGCCCAGCGCAGTGGGCGCTTCCTGTTCTACAGCCCAAATTTTCCCCACATGAATCAATTGCTCGAATTCTTAACCGATAACTGCTGCAGCCTGGCGGACAAGGATTGCGGTCCGACGTGCGGAGCGCCGGCAACCGAAGTGGCTCGACCTAAGAGGAAACGTGCATGACGTGCCTCCCGCGAACTGGTTCCACTTTGTTGGGCTGGGCGTCGCTGGCGGCCGTCTCGGGGCGCTGCGTGGATGCCGGCGTCGCTGCAAGCCGGCATCTTTCCTGAGAATCGTGCGAGGCTTTGAACCGGTGGGGCTGCGCCGTCGCCTCGGAAAAATGAACTATGGCCCGCTCGGCGGCCACTGGCGCGACGTCCTGTTGCTGGAGCGGCGCAGCACTTGTGTCGGCATCGGCTAACTGATTCAACCTCATAGAGATCCTTGATGGTGGACACGGTCTACAACGTTCTGTTTTTGTGCACGGGCAATTCCGCGCGCAGCATTCTCGCCGAGTCCATCATTAATAAACTGGGCAACGGCAAGTTCCGCGGATTCAGTGCCGGCAGTCACCCCAGGGGTCAAGTGCATCCGATCGCACTCGCGCTGTTGCGGCAATTAGATTTTCCGACAGACGGCTTGCGCAGTAAGAGCTGGGACGAAATCGCGGCGCCCAATGGTCCGCACCTCGACTTCGTGTTCACGGTCTGTGACAACGCTGCCGGTGAGGCGTGCCCGTACTGGCCGGGGCAGCCGATGACGGCTCACTGGGGGATTCCAGATCCGGCGGCGGGCGAAGGAACGGTTATTGAGAAGAGCTTGGCGTTTCGCGACGCCTTCCGGTCGATGGAAACGCGGATCAAATTGTTCTTAAGCCTCCCGCTAGCCTCGATCGATCGGATGCGGCTCCAGGAACGCTTGGACGCCATTGGCCAGACACCGATCCGTGCCGACGATGCACACTGAACCCCTTTCACGCCGCCTACTCGCCGAGGGCCTCGGATCGGCGCTGCTGGCAGCGGCCGTTGTGGGTTCGGGGATCATGGCCCAACGCCTGTCTGGCGGTAATGTCGCGATGGCCCTGCTTGCGAATACGGCAGCCACCGTGGCTGTTCTCTACACGCTGATTACCCTCTTGGGTCACATTAGTGGAGCCCACTTTAACCCCGCGGTCTCAGTCATCGAGACGCTTCGAGGGCGGCTATTGTGGCGTGACGCCGGCGCGTACACCGCGATCCAGATTCTGGGCTGCTGCGCCGGCGCGATCCTTGCGCATCTGATGTTTGAGCTGCCCATTTGGGAGGTGTCAACACACGTTAGGAGCGGGCCGGCCCAGTGGCTCGCCGAGGCTATTGCCACTTTTGGGCTTCTGCTCGTGGTCATTGGTCACCGCCGTGCTGAAGATGCGCCATGGATGGTGGCTTGTTGGATCGGTGCGGCCTACTGGTTTACTGCATCGACGTCGTTCGCGAACCCGGCGATCACGATTGCTCGATCCCTGACAAACACGTTCTCTGGCATCCGTCCGATAGACGCGCCGGCGTTCGTCGTGGCCCAATTCGTCGGCGCGATATCCGCCTTGGGAGTGGGCCGCGTGTTATTTCCTGCAGCGAGATTGGAACTCGTCGTTCGTGACCACGAACTAACAGGCTCTGACCCAAGGTCCTGAGCGACCGCTAGGACACAGAGTTGGCATGTAAACCGGCAGCGAACTGTGACCAGGAATTCGCAACTCGGTGCTCGCTGAAACAAGGGCTTGCGGCGCCTGTTGCAAACTTGTGCAAGAATTAGGAGTTATCGAAGGTATTCACCCAAGAAGACCAGGGGAAGATCATGAGAAAAAACAGTAGCGGAGTCTTGTGGTTCTCGGCGGCGGCCCTATCGACGCTGAGTCTGATGGCGCTATGCGGCCTTCCCGCCGCGGCGCAGCCGGCACCAACTCAGCCTCAGGTGCTCAGCAACGCGGTAATGAACGAACCGATTCATTTTGACATTTCGGCGCCCCTAGCGGAGCTCGTGACGACAGCCTCGGTCTCGCAAGGTACTCGTGCGATGCACGCGCCCATGAAGACAAAGCTGCCGCGTTTGACGAGTGCTCAGCAGATCCAGGGTGCAGTGGCGGCACTCGCCGTTCAGCCATTGATCGGGCCGCCCATCGGCGCCACCACGCGCCTGGGCTTCGAGGGGGTCGGGCAAATTGGAGATGCGCTCGACTGTCCGAGTGTTGCGCTCCAATCCGTGGTGCCTCCCGACACCAACGCGGCGGTGGGCGATACCCAGGTCGTGCAGTGGGTAAACACCTGCTATGCCGTGTTTAACAAGTCCACCGGAGCCCGCATCGCGGGGCCTTTCGCCGGCACCAACTTTTGGAAGGGCACCGGCGCACCATGCGAGACCAACAACGATGGCGACATTATCATCCAATGGGATAAGGCGAATCACCGGTGGCTGGCGGCCCAAAACGTGTTCAAGGGGCCTCCCTTCTATACGTGTGTCGCAGTATCGCAGACCGCCGACGCGACGGGCAGATACTTCCGTTATACCTATCCGCAGCCCGGCTTCCCCGACTACCCGAAGTGGGGGCTTAGCCGCAGCGTCTATTACCAGACCCAGAACGATTTCGGCCCCGAGGGTGCAGGCTACGTAGGTGTGAACGTCTGCGCCTATCAGGCCGACCTCATGCTGCAAGGGAACCGCAAGGCGGCGCAAGTCTGCATTTTGGATAACTCCAACGGCACGTTGTTCGACGACAGTATGCTGCCGGCCGATGACGACTCACCTGGGCCGAGCGGACCCGATATCTTGCTCGGCCCTGGGCCAAGCGGACCCGAGGTCTTGCTCGGAGCCATCGACAATTTTTTGCCCGGTGACACTCATGTGTACGAGTTCGTGTTCACGGTGGACTTCGAAAAGCCTGCGCACTCAACCCTCGCCGGGGTCGACGGAAGCATGCCGATCAGCGTGCCTGCGTTCAATTTGGCGTTGTGCTCCCCCGGCATCTTCAACACCTACTGCGTCCCGCAACCGAGCCCAGGGTCTGAACTCCTGGACACCCTCGGCGATCGACTGATGTACCGATTGGCGCGCTTCGTCGACGAAGAGGGCGGCACGCAGCACTTTCTGGTGACCCACAGCGTGAACGACACCACTGCTGTCGCGCAGAGATGGTACGAGTTCCGGGCCCGCGAGGACTCGACCAGCTTGTCGCTGTATCAATCGGGGCAGACCCCGGATGACGGCCACTACCGCTGGATGGGCTCTATCGCCATGGACAGGAGGGGGGACATCGCCCTGGGGTACAGCCGTTCGAGTGCGGCCAAGGGTGACTACCCGTCGATCTACTACGCCGGCCAGACAGCGGGTGATCGTCTAGGCACCACCGAGAGGGAGGCTCTGATCAAAAGCGGCCGTGGCTCACAGTTCAATTCATACAATCGCTGGGGCGACTACTCGAGCATGGCTCTCGATGGCGCGGACTCGTGCACGTTTTGGTACACGAACGAGTACTACCCGGTGGACGGCACGTTCGCCTGGGCCACGTGGATCGCTTCGCTCAAGTTCCGGAACTGCGGTTCCGATTGACACAATATGGAGCGGCTCCGACCGGTCATACAATAATCGTGCTGGCATTGGCGCTCCTTTCTGGAGGGGTCCGAGTCGAACGCTCGGAATGCAATCCAAAAGGGGCGCCATTTTACAATGCGACGCGAACGAATGCCGGAGCTGTTCGCGCTCGACGCGCGCATTGTCGGCCAGACGGTTGAAAGAGTTCGAGTAGCTGACCGACCCGCGAATCCCCAGCGGCATCGGCAACGCGTACTCGGACGCAACGAGTTTCCCCGCAGCACCGGCAAATCTATCGAAATACGTGGGATTTGGCGCTTGACCGCCCTTGTCGCGGTGGGCGATATATAGCTGATAGGTCTAATGCTACAGCTCGAACCTCAGGGTATAAACCCAACCGCGTGTATTGCATGCTCGCATCAGT
The DNA here is from genome assembly GCA_003165495.1 of Gammaproteobacteria bacterium. Classification (GTDB taxonomy): domain Bacteria; phylum Pseudomonadota; class Gammaproteobacteria; order Steroidobacterales; family Steroidobacteraceae; genus Bog-1198. The sequence goes on from PMMB01000314.1 coordinate 21,284, forward strand.
GTCGCTGCGCGGGCCGAATACCTCATACACTTGCCTCCGTGATAGAGAATCGCGCACGGCGTTCATTCAAGCGAGTCGCGAACGATCAGCTTCGGCTGTTACACTTAATGAAGCTAATTTGCATCGGTCCCCACGGAGTCTAAGATTTCTTTCATCAACCCTACAGGGCGCGCAAATGCGGGGCTTGCGTGTTGGGTCGGCGGTATTCTGCTGCAAGCAGCGACTCTTATAACGCCCGCCGCGGCCGAGCCGATCGACGCGGTCGTCGTGACGGCAACTCGGACTCCCGAACCGGCCGATCAAATTCCCGCGGACATTTCAGTCGTTTCCGGCAAGGAACTGGTCGCGCGCGGGGTATCGGATATGGCCGGCGCGTTGGGCCTTGTGGCCGGCGTCGAGGCTCCCGCGGGAGGCGATGCGGGGCCATCGAGCGCAGTGCCTTCGTTTTGGGGGCTGCACGAATTCGACGCGTTTTTGCTGGTCATTGACGGTGTTCCATCGGGCGGCGCCTTCAATCCGGCGATTACGACTTTGGATTTCACCGACGTCGAGCGTGTAGAGGTGCTCAAGGGCGCGGCTCCGGTGATGTATGGAGCAACTTCGTTCGTCGGCGTGGTGCACGCCATTCATTACCCGGCCGGCGATGCCGCCGAAGAAGCTCAATTGGCGTACGGCACGTATGGTTCGGTGCGGGGGTCTGCCTCGTTCGCCCTCCCACAAGCGGCCAACTATCGTCAATCGGTCGCAATCGACGGCGAGAGTCTGGGATTCGCGGATACCCGTGAAATCGTCGCCAATGAACGAATTCTCTATCGCGGCGCGCTTGATCTGGGTACGGGCACACTGCGAATCGATGCGGATCTCACGTTTGTCCGCGACGTTCCGCCCAGTCCGGTGATTCGAATGGGGACGGGGCTCACGACGCTCACACCGATCAACGCAAATTTCAATCCTGCGGACGCCAAGATCGACGAAGACAAATATCATGTCGCCGTCGGCTATACCCAACCTGCTGCCGGCGGCGTCTGGGATACCCTTCTGTCCTTTGCGTATTCGGACGTTACGGACATCCGGGCCTTCCTGCACCCCGATTTGAGCGGCGCGGCTGATACTCAAAATCAGCGCCGGTATATCGATGACGGCTACTTCGACGTCCACCGAACCAACACAATTGCCCGCGATAGCACCCTGATCGTCGGCACGGATCTTCTGTATGGCCTCGGACGCCAGATGACATTGAATGGCAACAGCGCTTACACCGTGCCGCTCAACGGCTCCGTGCTGCCACCGCCGACAACGTCACTTCCGGCCAACGAGATTGGTACAATCGATGATAGACGTGTGTTTGCCGGACAGTATGCGCAGCTCGATTGGAAGCCCGACAGTCGATGGGATTTTCTCGGGGGTATTCGGCTAAATGAGGCCTACGAGCACAAGAATTCCAGCGACTTGATTCTCCCGCCGCCACAGTTCGCTTCAGAGAGCGTCAGCAAGACGATGATCAGGCCGTCCGAAACCATTGGCGCGAGCTTTCGCGTCCGGGCGCTCGAAAAAGATGAAACAGTCATCTATGCGGACTTCCGAAACGCGTTCAAACCCTCTGCACTCGACTTCGGCCCCGACTATACGCCGGATTTGCTGAGCCCTGAGACCGCACAGAGCTATGAAGCAGGGCTGAAAGGGGCGGCCGTGGACGGCCGACTAACCTATCAAGCCGAGTTGTTCCTGATGAATTTCAACAATCTCGTCGTCGCGACGAGCACGGGGGCGCTGGCCAACGCGGCGAAGGAGAAGCTCAAAGGTGTCGAGGTCGAGACCCGCTATCAGATCGCGCCCGAGTTCGCCCTGGCCGCCAACGCTTCGTATCATGACGCCCGCTTCACGCAATATCTGTTCTTCGACGGCGTATCGAGCGTGAATGTCGCTGGCCGGCAGTTGCCGCTGTCGCCTTATGGGCTTGTATCGGCAGGAATTCTTTATACGCCCAGGCACGGATTTGGCTCGACCGTCGTCGCGAACTATGTGGGCCGGCGCTTTCTCGATGAAGAGAATGCCGCGCCTGTCGGCGGCTACACCAGGCTCGACGCAACCGTAACCTTTGGCTTCGAGCGCTACCGAATAACACTTGAAGGAACCAACCTCACTGACCAGCGGCCGCCGGTGTCCGCCAGCGAGTTTGGCAGTCAGTCGTTCTACCTTCTCCCGGCGCGCGTGCTGTGGCTGCGCGTAGGCTACGACTGGCGCTAATGGATCCAGGAAATTCGCGCAAATCAGGCTGTCTCTGCCGATGGTTCGGTCAGCGCTTTAATGTAGGATGCGCCACTGTGCGCAATAATTGCAGGAGAATAAATTCATGACGCTTCGGTCCCAACCATTTTCGACAGTGCTTGCACTGCTGGTCCTCGTGCCATGTTGGTGTGTCGCGGCGGCTGCCGACATCAACCCGGCAGTGCTCGACGGCATGAAATGGCGGCAAATCGGTCCGTTCCGCGGCGGCCGCGTGGTCGCGGTCAGCGGTGTGCCGGGCGACCCGGCGACCTGGTATTTCGGCGGCGTCGCCGGCGGCGTCTGGAAGAGCACCGATGTCGGCGCCTCGTGGAAGCCGGTGTTCGACGATCAAAAGATCTCCTCGATTGGCGCAATCGCAGTCGCCGACTCGGATCACAACGTTGTGTACGTCGGCACCGGAGAAGCCTGCCCGCGCGGCAACATCACTTACGGCGACGGTGTCTACAAGTCCGTCGATGCGGGCCGCACTTGGAAGAACCTGGGGCTGCGGGATACGCGGCACATCGGCGCGCTGATCGTGCATCCGAAGAACCCGGACATCGTGTTGGTCGCGGCGCTTGGACATGCGTTCGGCCCGAATGAAGAACGCGGCGTATTTCGCAGCGCCGACGGCGGGGGCACCTGGACCCGGGTCTTGTACAAGGATCGGGACACCGGCGCGATCGATGTCGTGTTTGATCCGGGCAATCCAAACGTCGTCTATGCCTCGCTGTGGCAGATGCGCCGCCAACCTTGGAACTTCTCGAGCGGTGGTCCGGGTTCCGGCCTCTATAAATCGACCGACGCGGGAGTCACCTGGAAGCATCTCGAAGGACATGGATTGCCGACCGGGATTCTCGGGCGTATAGGCGTGTCGGTGGCGGGCGGTGGGTCGGGGCGCGTGTTCGCGATGGTCGAAGCATCGGAAGGCGGTCTATTCCGCTCGGACGATGCCGGCGACACGTGGGTTCGTGTCAATGACGACCATCGCTTCCGGCAGCGGGCGTGGTATTACAGCCACGTATTTGCCGACCCGGCCTCTCCGGACATCGTATATGTGCTGAACACCGGCGCGTTCCGTTCCGCCGACGGAGGCAAGTCCTTCAATTTGATGCCGGCCCCGCACGGCGATCACCACGCACTGTGGATCGACCCGAAAGACCCGCGACACTTGATCAACGGCAGCGATGGCGGCGCGAGCATTTCCGTGGACGGTGGCAAGGCTTGGACCGCGCCGTACAATCAGCCCACCGCACAGTTCTATCATGTAGCGGTCGACAATCGCTGGCCGTATCGCGTGTATGGCGCACAGCAGGACAATACGACGATCGCTATCGCGAGTCGTGACGATGAGGGCGTAATTGGCCGCCAGGACTGGTACCAGGTGGGTGGCGGCGAAAGCGGATTCATCGCGCCGGATCCAAAGGATCCGGAGATCGTCTACGCGAACTCCGATAGTGGTCAGATGACCCGGTACGATCACCGCACGAATAACTTCCGCGACGTGTCCGTGTATCCCCTCGACGTGTCGGGCAACGGCGCTGCGAACCTGCAATTCCGCCTGCAATGGACTGAACCGCTATTCGTCTCACTGCATGATTCGAACGTCCTGTACACGGCGGCGCAATTCGTGTTGCGCAGCGCCGATCAGGGGCGCAGCTGGAAAGCGATCAGTCCGGATCTCACGCGTAACGACAAGAGCAAACAGCAGCCGTCCGGCGGACCGATCACGCTCGACATCACCAGCGTCGAGTACTACGACACCGTGTTCGCGCTCGCCGAGTCGCCGCGGCTAC
>PMMB01000314.1:25390-33891 GCA_003165495.1 Gammaproteobacteria bacterium
CACGGCCTACGCGGCCGTTGATCGTCACAAGCTCGATGACTTGAAGCCGCTGATCTACCGGACTCACGATTTCGGCAAGACTTGGACTCGAATCGTCGCCGGCATCCCGGACGGGGCCTATGTGCACGCGGTGCGCGAAGACCCAGTCCGCAAGGGACTGCTCTACGCGGGAACGGAACTCGGTGTTTTCTTTTCAGCCGACGATGGCGCTCATTGGCAAGCGCTTCAGCTCAATCTGCCGACCACGCCGGTACACGATCTCGTCGTCAAGGACAACGATCTCGTGGCCGCGACGCACGGCCGCTCGTTCTGGATTCTCGACGACGTGTCGCCGCTGCGGCAAGCGGCCGAGGGCCTCTCTGCCGATGATTTCCACCTCTTCCGGCCGGCGCATGCGGTGAAACTGCATTATCCCAATCAGGTCGAGCGCCGCCTGCCGGTCGGCGACAATCCGCCGGCGGGCGCGGTCATCGACTACTACCTGAACGGCAAACCGACCGACAGCGAGGAAATTACGCTTGAGGTTCTGACCGCTGATGGCAAGTTGATTCGCCGTCTATCGAATCACCGGCCGAAGGACAGCTTCGAGCAACCGGAGGAGTGGACGGACCGTGAGAAACCGGCGGATACGATTCCGGACGCTGCCGGCGCGAATCGTTTTGCGTGGGATCTGCGCCGCGAGGATCCGGAGAAAATCCCGGGCGCCTTTTACGCCGACGACGGGCCCCGCGGACCGCTGGTCACGCCAGGCCACTACCAGGTTCGTCTGACCGTGCGCGGCAAGAACCAGACCGCGCCGCTCGAGGTCGTGCAGGACCCGCGCCTGGCGGGTCAGATTGGGGACCGCGAACTCAATGAGCTTGCGGATCTGTCGACGCGGACCTGGACGGACATCGATGCCCTGCACAAGGCCGTGAACCAGATTCGCGAGACGCGGGCCCGCTTGGAGATAATCAAGAAATGGAGCGGCGACAATGCTGCGGCCAAACCGGTGATCGATGCGGCGAACGAGCTCGTTGGCAAGTTGGCGCCGATCGAAGCGCGGCTCCTGCAGGTAAAGATGGCTGCTTCCGAGGACAACCTTCGCTATCCGAACATGCTGAACGAACAATACGACACGTTCGCGGGCACGCTCGACACCGAGGATTTTGGTCCGACGGAATCGCAGCGGCAGGTCTACGCATACCTGCATGGCGAACTCACCGGTGAACTCGCCAAGTGGCGCACGGTATCCGACGCCGATTTACCGGCCTTCCAATTGCTGATGCGCGCTCACGGGGTGCCGTCGATCGGCGAATTGCGCTCGCCATGAACGGTAGGAGTCGATTGTTGCTGGCGACACTGCTGATCGGGCTGTCGTGGCAGGCAGGAGTTGCCGCGGAGGCACCGGTCGGCACCGCCTCCCAGGCGCTGCGTTGGCGGTTGATCGGGCCGTTTCGCGGCGGGCGCACGCGAGCGGTGACCGGTATACCAGGTCAGCCGGAGACCTTTCTGATTGGCGCAGTGAATGGCGGCGTCTGGAAGACGACCGACTATGGCCGGACATGGGCCCCGCTGTTCGATGCGGCTCCGACCCAATCCATCGGTGCGATTGCGGTTGCGCCGTCGGATCCCACGATCATCTACGTGGCGAGCGGCGAAGGCCTGCATCGGCCGGATCTGTCGGTCGGCAACGGCATCTATCGTTCTGCGAACTCAGGCGCCACGTGGACTCACTTGGCGCTCGAGGACGCGCAACAGATTCCCGATCTCGCGGTGGACCCACGCGATCCAAACCGGCTGTATGCGGCGGTTTTGGGTCATCCGTTCGGCTCGAGTTCGCAGCGCGGAATCTACCGGTCCGTGGATGGCGGAAAGAATTGGACCAGAGTGCTCTACATCGACGACGACACCGGCGGCTCGTGTGTCAAGATCGATCCGCATGATCCAAACGTGTTGTACGCTGCGCTTTGGAACGTGCGCTCAGGCCCGTGGGAGGACAACAACGTCTACAACGGCACCGCGGGCGGCCTCTACAAGTCCTCCGATGGCGGTGATCATTGGCGCAGGCTTTCGCGTGGGCTTCCGGAAAACCTTTCGCAAATTGACGTGGCGGTTGCGCCGAGCCAGCCCGGTCGGCTGTACGCAACGGTCGCCACGACCGCAGAGGGCCATCAAAGTTCGGCCGCCGGGCTCGGCGTGTATCGATCCGACGATGGCGGTGAAACCTGGTTCCGCGCCACCAGCGATCCAAGGCCGGCGCTGCGTATCGGCGGCGGCGATCTGCCGATCATCAAGGTGGATCCGCGCAACGCTGATGTGCTCTACAGCGCCAGCACAGTGACCACGAAGTCGACGGACGGCGGCGCCCATTGGTATTCGCTTCGAGGATCTCCTGGGGGCGACGACTACCAAAATCTTTGGATCAGTCCGGATGATCCAGGGCACATCGCAATGGTCAGTGATCAGGGCGGCATCATCACGGTCAACAACGGCGCGACGTGGAGTTCTTGGCTCAATCAGCCGACGGCACAGTTGTATCACATCGGCATCACCAACACGTTTCCTTACCGGATCTGTTCCGGCCAGCAAGAAAGCGGCTCGGTTTGCATCGCCAGTCGCGGCAACGATGGCGAGATCACTTTTCGGGACTGGCATCCGGTCGGGGTGATCGAATACGGGTATGTCGTTCCCGATCCTCTCGATCCCGACGTCGTGTACGGCTCCGGACGGAACGAGGTGTCGAAGACGCACTTGTCGACGGGGCAGGTCCAAGACATCACGCCGATCCCGCTCAAAGGTGCCGGTGTTCGCGTCGATCGCACCGAGCCGCTGTTTTTCGCGCCGCAAGACGCACATCGCATGTACTTCGCGGCCAACCGTCTCTACGAGACCACCGATGGCGGTCAAAATTGGCGCGTCATCAGCCCGGATCTCACTCGGGAGAACCCAGGCTCGCCGGCGAGCGTGGGAAGCCTGCGGCTGCCGAAGGCCGAAAAGCAGCGCGGCGTCATCTATGCGGCGAGCGCGTCCCCGTTGCAGGATGGACTGATCTGGACCGGCACCGACGACGGCATGGTCTGGGTCACTCGCGACGGCGGCAAGACATGGCAAAACGTAACTCCGCCACCGCTCACGCCGTGGAGCAAGGTGACCCAGATCGAGGCTTCGCATTTCGATCCGCAGGTCGCCTACGTGTCGGTGAGTCGGTTTCGCGTCGACGACCTGAAGCCCTATATCTACCGCACGCGCGACGGTGGCCAGAGCTGGACGCCGATTACCGCTGGATTGGCCGGCGACGCACCGGTCAACACGGTACGCGAGGACGTGATGCGTCGCGGACTACTCTTTACCGGCACCGAGAAGGGCGTATGGGTCTCGTTCGACGATGGCGATCATTGGAGTTCATTGCAGCTGAATTTGCCGCACACGTCGATGCGCGACTTGGCGGTCCACGATCAGGATTTGATCGTTGCCACGCACGGCCGCTCGTTTTGGGTACTGGATGACATCAGTCCTTTGCGGCAGTTCACGGCGAATCTCGCGGCGGGCGAGGCGACACTGCTGAAGCCCGCGCCGGTGGTTCGCGTGCGGCGCAGTACGGGCACCGATACGCCGATCCAGCCGGATGAACCTGCGGGACGTAATCCACCGGATGGCGCGGTGATCGATTACTACCTCGTTCGCGATGCGAGCCACCCCGTAACGATTGAGATACTCGACTCGAGCGGCGCACTGGTGAAACGCGTATCGAGTACAGATCCGGCGCCGTTCACGCAAGAACAAATCGATCGTGAGTTAATTCCGGCGTATTGGATTCGGATGACAGAGCCGCCGGCGACGAGCGCCGGCATGCACCGTTGGATTTGGGATTTGCACTATGCGGCGCCCCGCAGTGTGAAGCGCGGCTTCCCGATCTCCGCAGTTCCCGGCGATACGCCTCAGGAGCCTGCCGGTCCGCCTGCGAATCCGGGTAACTACCGCGTTCGCTTAAGCATAGGTACGCACCAATGGGAAGTATCACTCGCGGTTGCCGCGGATCCTCGAATCAAGATTGTTGCTGAGGATTTCTCAGCCCAGTTCGGCCTCGCGCAACGTCTCGCCGCAGCGCTCGACGGCAGCACCGGCGCCGTGCTCGAGGCGCGCTCGATTCGCGCTCAGCTGAAGGAATTGACCGCGCGCGCCAGCGGGAGTCTGGCCGAGCGGATTCGATCGCTGGATCTGCAAATTGCCGCGTTGGTGGAGTCGGCCGATGACAGCGCCGCGCCTCGCCGCGGGCTCGAGCGTCTGAACGACGATTTTGCGAGTCTGTATGCACAAGTCACAGGCGTCGACGCGGCACCGACGACGGTGCAGGCGGTTGAGACTGACCTCGCCATCAAGGAATGGCAAGGGCTCGAGGCCGGGTGGCAGCAATTGCGCGACGACGCAGTGGTCGCGCTGAACCGTGACCTGGTCAAGGTTCGGCTACCCCGCGTGCGCTCGAACCTTGAGCCCCCGCGAGACCTTGATTTCGCCGACGAAGACTAGGAGATCGGTCGACTTATGAAAAGAAGACACTTGCTGCAAACGGTAGCAATGCTGCCGCTTTTGTCGGCAGGCGTCGCGGCTCCGTGTGGTCCAACACGCTCTGTGAAGCGCCCCGCCAAGGGCGTGACACTGCACCGGGTGCGCCCATCGGATCCGATATGGCCAAGCGCAGCAAGTTGGGACAAGCTAAATCAGAATATCGGGGGCAATCTCATCAAGGTGTCGCCGCTGTTCGCCAACTGCGCGACGGAGCCGAAGGGCGCCGAATGTCTCGAAGTGCTCAAGAACGCGCGAAACCCGTTCTATCTTGGCGACCAGCCGGCGGGCACGCAGGTCTCGGGGTGGCTTGACGCGTGGATGCCGGCTGCCAGCGTGTACGCGGTCGCCGCACAAAATACCGCCGAAGTGGCAACTGCGGTCAATTTTGCGCGCGAGAACAATTTGCGGCTTGTCGTCAAGGGCGGCGGCCATAGCTACCAGGGCACCTCCAACGCACCCGACTCGCTGCTGGTGTGGACGCGGGCGATGAACAAGGTCACCGTGCACGACGGTTTTGTCGGTAAAGGCTGTCAGGGCAAGCAAGCACCCGCGCCGGCCGTGACGGTCGAGGCAGGCACTATGTGGATCGATGCGTATGACGCCGTCACGACAAAAGCTGGCCGTTACGTCCAGGGCGGCGGCTGCACGACCGTCGGCGTCGCCGGGCTCGTGCAAAGCGGCGGCTTCGGCTCCATGTCAAAGGGCTTCGGTACTGCCGCAGCGGGACTTCTGGAAGCCGAAATCGTTACCGCCGATGGTCTTGTGCGTACCGTCAATCCTTGCACGAACGCGGATCTGTTCTGGGCGCTCAAAGGCGGCGGTGGAGGCAGCTGGGGTGTCGTCACCCGGCTTACGCTGCGCACCCACGAGCTGCCGGAATTTTTTGGTTATGCCGCAGGAACGATCAAGGCGAAATCGGACGCCGCCTTCCAGAAACTGATCGCGCGCTTCATTGGCTTCTATCACGACAACCTGTTCAATCCCCACTGGGGCGAAAGCGTCAAGATCACGCCGGAGAACACCCTAGAACTCTCGATGGTATGTCAGGGGCTCGACAACCGGCAGACCTCCGATGTGTGGCAGCCATTCTTCGACTGGGTGAAGAGTTCGAGCGATCTCAGCGCGTCCGATCTGGAAGCCGGCAGCGGGCATGCTCGAGCCTGGTGGGACGTCGAAGCCCGCAAGAAGCTGGGCAGCGACGCGATGATCAGCGATCCGCGTCCCGGCGCGCCCGCCTTCCACGCCTGGTGGTCGGGCGACAAAGATCAGGTAAGCGCGTTCCTCCATGGATATGAGTCCTTATGGCTGCCGAGCGCGCTGTTGCAGCCGGCCGAGCACGCACATCTTGCCGGTGCGCTGTTTGCCGGCAGCCGGCATTGGGAAGTTCAACTGCACTTCAACAAGGGCCTCGCCGGCGCACCCGCCGAGGCGATCGCCGCCGCGCACGATACCGCCACAAATCCCGCGGTGCTGGATGCTTTCGCGCTCGCCATCATTGCCAACGGTGGGCCGCCGCCGTTGCCCGGGCAGCCGTTCGACGCGGGTGTTGCCCATCAGCATGCCCGGGCGGTCGACGAGGCTACTGCCGAGCTGCGCAAAATCGTGCCCGATCCCGGATCCTACGTTTCCGAAAGCAATTACTTCAACCGAACTTGGCAGCAGGCGTTTTGGGGGAACAATTACCGGAAACTGCTCGCTGTGAAGACGAAATACGATCCCGATGGGTTGTTCTTCGTGCACCACGGTGTGGGCAGCGAAGCGTGGAGCTCCGACGGATTTACGCGGCTTGCCTGAACGAGGGGCGAGTTCCCCTGCTCCGGGAACTCGCCGCCCGGTTTCCCTGACTGCTATCGAGACAACTGGAAATTCGTCGATACGACCCATCCTTCGTTGCCGAGTTCGTCGGTAACCTTCCACCACACGCCCATCTTCTCGCCGGTCGGATAGAGCATCATGCCCGGATCCAGGTCTCGCACGACCTTGGATTTCAGGTTCGATTCCGTATACAACTTGCCTGGTTTTGACATCGTAACCGCTTGCTGCACATTGTCGGCCTTGGCATCGGGCGCGCCATTCTTCAAGTCACCGACCAATTTGATATACGCGTCGAGGTAGGCCATGGTGACCACTTGACCGATTTCCGTATTGGCATAGCTGCTGGCGCCGCCGGCCGCGAAACCACCGAAGAACCCGCCGCCGCCGCCGCCCATCCAGCCGAGGTCGGTTTTCTTGGAGTGGCCCTGCTCTAGCGCCACCTGCTCCGTCGAGCGCACGTCGGTCAACGTTAGCACCACATCGGCGGTCTTACTCTTCAGGCTGACGCCACCGACTATCGCGCCAATTCCGTGTGGCAACAGGCCGCCGAGCACGCCGCCTATGTTGGTGCCACCGGAGTTGCGATTTTGATTCGCGATGTCGGGCACGAGCACGTAGTCGGCCGCCTTCATCTGACCCTTGCCGATATTCGACCCCACGCGCTCCTCACCGCTGGCTGCCAGTGCCCGTTCGGCTTGGGCCGCCTGCAGACCCTTGCCACGGTCGACCAACGTGAAGCACTTGGACTGCGACACGAACACTTTGATCAGCGCGGCAGGCGAATCCAAGTTCAGAGCCGTCCACCACTGATTCTGCGGTTCGGTCACTGCCAAAGTGCCGATCTTCTTGTCGCAAGTGGGGATCTGCGGCGGAGGCGCATCGGCACCATAGGCGCCCGCTGGGCCCAGGGTGGCGCCTCCGAAGGCCAGCAAGAGTGCGACGCAATTTCGAACAGAGGTGCGCGATATTTTCATTTTTTGATTTCCCTTTGATTGAGCCCCGAGCCCAACTGAGATTGGTCCCGATTTAGTACCGATCGCTTCTAGAAAATTCGATCCTTTATGCGTCGATCTTGCTCCTCGTGTCCTCGATCGACAAGAGCTGATTGGCATTCAAAAATTCATCGCGTAATCAGCCGTTAATCGATTCGATATCCTCATTTGCCGTGGACTGTCCCGGCGCCACTCTGGCGGGGTCAATGCCGTTTAACCCGGGCGAGCCCGCGGCATGTGATTTCAAGGCCTAACGCCTGACATTGCGGGAAACCTCATCCGGCACATGGACGCTCCGGTGTAAACTCGGGGTTTCGTGGCGCAACGTTGCGGGGTGACTCGTTCCTCGCAACGCCATTGGAGGAACTCTGAAGAAGCCTTACTCACCGCCCCCGACGGCCTCGCTCGCATTTGGTATTACCGGCAAGGCAAACGAATCCAAGCGCCGAGGAGACGATGATGAGTCGTCGGCGGTCCGCAAAGCCAAAATTCTGGTTGTAGACGATGATCCGGCGTTGCGTCGCCTCATGGTGACCCGTCTTGGTGCAGCGAACTATGTGGTCGAAACCGCCGAGACTGCGCAAGCAGCTTTGGACGCCTGCGTGCAATCGCGGCCGAATCTCGTGATTACGGATTTGCGAATGAAGGACATGGACGGACTCGCTTTCCTGAAGGAACTAAAGAGCCGATGGCCGGAGCTGACCGTGATTATTCTGACTGCCCACGGGACCATCTCCGAGGCCGTGCAAGCCACCCAATACGGTGCATTCGGTTACCTGGTCAAACCGGTTGCTAAGGAAGAATTATTGGGGCAAGTGCAACGGGCGACTGCAACTTTTACGCAGACCGAGGGTTACTGGCGGGCGAGTATTGTGTCACGTAGTCAACTCATGGAAGACCGGCTGGCGATTGCCAATCGAGCCGCGGCCAGCGATGCGCCTGTACTCTTGACGGGTGAAAACGGCACTGGAAAGGAACTCCTTGCGCGTGCCATCCATGCGGCAAGTGCGCGTCGCGAAAAACCCTTTGTCGCAGTATCTTGTCGAAACACGGGCCGCCACGTGTTGGAATCCGAACTTTTCGGCGGCGAGTCCGACGAATCGGGCGCTGCAGAGACGCTCAGGGAAGGGGCGTTGCAACGGGCGC
>PMMB01000314.1:33902-52882 GCA_003165495.1 Gammaproteobacteria bacterium
TGCCGATGCGCGGTTGATCTGTACCACGTCTCATGACCTCAAGCCGCTGACGGATACCGGCGCGTTTCTTAGAGATTTGTATTACCAGATCAACATTTTGCCGATTGAGATACCTCCTTTGGGTCGTCGTCGCGAGGACATTCCCTTGTTGGTATCGCATTTCCTGGAGCAAGCGACTGAACCGGGCGGTCAGAAGCAGATATACACCCCGAAGGCCATCGAACTGCTTGCGACCGCGGACTGGCCGGGAAACGTCCGGCAGCTCTTCGACCTGGTCAAACAGAACATTGCCCTCTCGCACGGTGAGGTCATGACCGAAGAATTTGTGCTGCGGTCTTTGGGAGAGGAAGCAACAAAAATGCCGACGTACAATGAAGCGCGGGAAAAATTCTCGCGCGATTACCTCGCTGAGAATCTGCAACGCACAGCCGGCAACGTGACTCAGGCCGCCCGTCTTGCCAAGCGCAGTCGAACCGATTTCTACAAGCTTCTGGCACGTTATCGAATACACCCCGAAGACTTCAAGAATGCGAGCCCCACAGGCCGGAAAGACACGGACCCCGACGAGGACGAGTAGCCGCGTTTTTTCTCGACACTGAAGCTTAAAACAGTTTACCGTCGAGGCCATGATTTTTAGGGGGAGCGCGCGATGGCGTTAGGACAGGACGTGATCCTCGAGACGCACAGCCTGGTCAAGGCGTTCAAGGGATTCATTGCGGTCGATGGCGTGTCGCTGCGTGTGCGACGCGGAGAAATCCACGCCCTGATCGGTCCGAACGGCGCCGGCAAGACGACATTTTTCAATTTGCTCACCAAGTTTCTGCAGCCAACTTCGGGGACAATTTTTTACCACGGCAAGAATATTACGCCGGAAAAACCCGCAGATATTGCCCGTCGCGGCATTGTGCGGTCTTTCCAGATTTGCGCTATTTTTCCGCACCTTACGGTTCTCGAGAATGTGCGAGTGGCGTTGCAGCGCAGTCTGGGCACGTCTTTTTATTTCTGGCGTTCGGAAAAAAGTCTGGCGAAGCTCGAAGAGCGCTCCATGCAGCTGTTAGCCGAGGTCCGCCTCGACACGTTGGCCCGCACGCCGGCGGCGGACCTGTCCTACGGGCGCAAGCGCGCCCTCGAGCTTGCCACGACGTTGGCGCTGGAGCCGGAGTTGTTGCTGTTGGACGAACCTACACAGGGCATGGGGCACGAGGACGTGTCGCGCGTCACGCAGCTGATCAAGCAAGTCGCGGCCACTCGCACCGTGCTCATGGTCGAGCACAACATGAGCGTCGTCGCGTCCATCGCCGATACCATCTCGGTATTGCAGCGGGGCCGCGTGATCGCGGCGGGACCCTATGCCGAGGTCTCGAGAAATCCCCAAGTTATCGAAGCCTATATGGGGACTGCGAGCACCGAACTCGCGGGCGGCAGATGATGGCGCGGGAAATGCTGAAGGTTGCCAATCTCGAGGCTTGGTACGGCGAATCGCACATACTGCAGGGCGTCGATCTGACCGTGCAAGAAGGGGAGGTCGTCACGATTCTGGGGCGCAACGGCGCAGGACGCACGACCACCCTGCGCGCGATCATGGGAATGGTCGGCGCACGCACCGGCTCGGTGCTGATCGACGGGGTGGAGACGGTGCGTCTCGCGCCGCATAGGATCGCGCGCATCGGGGTGGGCTATTGTCCGGAGGAGCGCGGTATTTTCTCGGCGCTGTCGGCCGAGGAGAATCTGCTGCTGCCGCCGCGGCTGAAGGGCGCCCAGGTGATGCAGCTCGAGGAAATTTACCGCATTTTCCCGCAGCTGCTCGATCGCGCCGCCAGCCCCGGCATGCGGCTGTCGGGCGGCGAACAGCAGATGCTGGCCGTGGCGCGCATCCTGCGTACGGGCGCACGGCTGCTGCTGCTTGATGAGATTTCAGAGGGTCTCGCGCCGGTGATCGTGCAGAAGCTCGGCGATGTAATTCGCGGTCTTCGCTCGAAAGGATTTACAGTGGTGCTNNGCCTCGCAAATGGGGTTGCTGCAGGAATTTTTGGGCGTTTGATTCAACATTCAAAAGAGGAACAACGAACATGCTCAAATCAACGATTGCCGGACTTTGCGCGCTTCTCAGCTTGTATGCATCACCGCTGGTGCGCGCCGCCGGCGAACAAGTAGTCATCGGCGACATCGATGATCTATCGGGGGTCTATGCGGATGTCCAAGGTCAGGGCGGCATCGAGGCCGCCAAGATGGCCATCGCCGACGTCGGGGGCACGGTCCTCGGCAAAAGAATTATCGTGCTCAGCGTCGACCACCAGAACAAGCCGGACATCGGCGCGTCGAAATTTCGCGAATGGGCCGATCAGAATGGCCTGAATATGCTCATCGGCGGCTCCAATACCGGCGTGAGCATTGCCATGTCCAAAGTGGCTGCCGTAAAAAGGGTGCCGTTTTTTGCCATCGGGGCGGGCGGCGCCTCCCTGACCGGCGCCGATTGCACCGCCTACACCGTGCACTACGCTTATGACACGACTGCGCTCGGCAACGGCACGGCAAGTGCAATCGTCAGGCAAGGCGGCAAGACCTGGTTCTTCGTGACCGCCGATTACGCCTTTGGCACGC
The DNA here is from genome assembly GCA_003165495.1 of Gammaproteobacteria bacterium. Lineage (GTDB taxonomy): Bacteria > Pseudomonadota > Gammaproteobacteria > Steroidobacterales > Steroidobacteraceae > Bog-1198. The sequence continues at coordinate 36,504 of PMMB01000314.1, forward strand.
AGCTGCAGGAGGCGGCGACGCGAGTCGTGGTCGCCAATGGCGGCAAGGTATTGGGTGCGGTACGCGCGCCCCTGGGCACGACTGATTACTCGTCCTTCCTGCTGCAGGCGCAGGCGTCGGGCGCGCAGGTTCTGGGACTGGCGAACGCCGGCACCGATTTCTCGAATTCGCTCAAGGGCGCGAACGAATTCGGCCTTACCAAGACGATGACCCCGGCGGCGCTGCTGGCCTTCATCAGCGACATACACAGCCTGACTCTGCAAACCGCGCAGGGCCTGTACCTCACGACGGCGTGGTACTGGGACCTGAACGAGGAGACGCGCGCATTCGCCAAGCGCTTCTTCGCGAAGATGCACAAGGAGCCGACCATGACCCAGGCCGCGTACTATTCAGCCACGCTGCAGTACCTCAATGCGGTCAAGGCGGTCGGATCGACCGATTCGGACTTGGTGATGGCGCACCTGAAGCAGGCCAAGATCAATGACATGTTCACCAAGAATGGCTACGTTCGCGCCGATGGATTGATGGTTCACACCATGTACGTCATGCAAGTGAAGACGCCGGCAGAGTCCAAGTACCCTTGGGATTACTACAAGGTGATCAAGGTCATGACGGGCGAGGAAGCCGACGGGTTGCAACCCGACCCAACCTGCTCCCTGGCCAAGAAGTAGAATCTGGACTTGCGGTGATGGTGTACGACTCGTGACAACCCTCTTCGGCCTGCCGTTGCCCGCGATTCTGGGCCAGCTCATGTTGGGGTTGGTGAATGGATCGTTCTACGCGCTTCTGAGTCTTGGCCTCGCGGTGATCTTTGGGCTCATGGGCGTGGTCAATTTCGCGCATGGGGCCTTCTACATGCTCGGCGCGTTCGCCGCGTACATCGGCCTGCAATTTCTGGGAGTGAACTACTGGTGCGCGCTTATCCTCGCGCCGCTCGCCGTTGGTCTTTTGGGGATAGCCGTCGAGCGCTTGTTCCTGCGGCATTTGTATCAGCTCGATCCTCTGTACGGGTTGCTCCTGACGTTCGGCATTGCGCTTATTGCCGAGGGGATCATGCGCGGCCTCTTCGGCGCCTCCGGCAAGTCCTATCCGGTGCCGGCCGTATTGCAGGGCGGGTTTAATCTCGGCTTCATGGTGTTGCCGATCTACCGGGCCTGGGTGGTGCTTGTTTCGCTGACCGTGTGCGGCATGACCTGGTTCCTGATCGAGCGGACTGGCCTAGGGGCGATGCTGCGCGCGGCGACCGAGAATGCCCGGCTGGTGCAGGCCTTCGGCATCAACGTTCCGCTCCTGGTCATGAGTACGTACGGCGCGGGGGTGGCGCTCGCCGCGCTCGCGGGCGTGCTCGCGGCACCGGTCATTCAAGTGAGTCCTTTGATGGGCTCGTCACTCGTGATCGTGGTCTTTGCGGTGGTGGTGATCGGGGGAATGGGTTCGATCGTCGGCGCCATCGTGAGCGGGCTCGTGCTCGGCCTTATCGAAGGGCTGACCAAGGTGGTATATCCCGAAGCCTCGAATATCGTGGTGTTCGTCATCATGGCGGTGGTGCTGGTATGGCGACCCACCGGGCTATTCGGTAAGGAGTAAGGATGCGTGCGCAGATTGTCGTGTACGTCCTCCTTGCGATCCTCGCGCTGGCCGCACCATTCCTCGGACTGTATCCCGTATTTCTGATGAAGCTGCTGTGCTTTGCAATGTTCGCTTGTGCGTTCAATTTGTTGCTCGGCTATACCAAGATGCTGTCCTTCGGTCACGCGGCGTATTTCGGCTCGTCGGCCTACGTCACTGGATGGCTTATGACGGCACGAGGATGGGGAACGATCGAAGCGATCTTCGCCGGCGTCGCGGTAGCCACGCTCCTCGGGCTCGTGATCGGCGCGATCGCAGTGCGTCGCCAGGGCATTTATTTTGCAATGATCACTCTGGCTCTGTCGCAGCTGGTGTTCTTCATCTGTCTGCAGGCGCAGTTCACGGGCGGCGAGAACGGCCTGCAGGGCATACCGCGGGGCAGCCTCTTCGGCATCATCGGCCTCGGGAGCGACCAGACGATGTACTATTTCGTGCTGGCGGTGTTTGTCGCGGTGTACATCCTCATTCGCCGCATCGTGCACTCGCCTTTCGGTCAGGTTCTCAAAGCGATCCGCGCGAACGAGCCGCGCGCCGTCTCGCTCGGCTACAAGGTTGACCGGTACAAACTCCTTGCCTTTGTCCTGTCGGCGAGTCTTGCCGGTTTGGCCGGTTCGCTCAAGGCGCTGGTTCTGGGTTTCGTGACGCTCTCGGACGTCAGCCAGGGCACATCCGGAGAGGTGATTCTGATGACGCTCCTGGGCGGCAGCGGCACCTTTCTTGGGCCGGTGGTCGGAGCAAACATCGTCGTCACACTGCAGGAATACTTATCGGATATGGTGGGTGCCTGGGTCTCGGTGATCATCGGCGCCATCTTCGTCATATGCGTAATGACCTTCCGGCGCGGTTTCGTGGGCGAAATCCAACGACGCTTCGCACGCCGCACCGGCGAATTCGCCAACAGCGAACCAACGTGAGCAGTACGAGAACGCACCAGCGTGTTGCGATGGACGCTCCATGTTCCGCGGACACGGAATGTTGGGATTCCGCCGCGGCGCGCTTATACTCGCGACGGTGGTCGGCCTTGTTGAGGGGGTGCCGATGTTTATTCGTAAACGCATAGCCTGGTCCTATGGTATTCAAGCACTGGGATCCGTGCTGATTGCACTGTCTCCTCTGACGGGACAAGCAAGTCAGAATTATCAGGTCTATGTGTCCAACGAGAAATCGGGGGATGTCACCGTCTTCAACGGCAGTGACAATCAAGTGCTCAGCACGATTCCGGTCGGCAAGCGTCCGCGCGGTATTCACGCCAGCCCGGATGGCAGCACGGTGTATGTGGCCTTGAGCGGCACTCCTGTCGCGGCGCCGCGTCAGCTGGACGCCAAGGGTAATCCGATCTTCGAAAAGGCCAAGGACGACGACGATGACGATAGTGCCAAGGCTGATAAAACGGCCGATGCGATCGGCGTCGTGGATGTTGCTAAAAGGAAGCTGACCGGCAAAATATCCGCGGGCTCAGACCCGGAAGAGTTTTCCCTCAGCAAGGACGGCACCAAGCTCTACGCCTCCAATGAGGACGTTAAGACCGCCAGCGTGATCAATATCGTCACCGGGAAAGTGGAGCATATCATCGTGGTCGGCCAGGAGCCCGAGGGGGTGGCCACAACGCCCGATGGAAAGCGCTTCTACGTCACCTGCGAAGCCGGCGGCGAAATTTATGTCATTGAGACAGCAGGTTACACGACTGTTGGGCATTTCAAGGTGAATGCCCGCCCGCGCAGCATGGACTTTTTATCGGGCACCGGCATAGGATTTATTCCCTCAGAATCGACCGGTGAGTTGAACGTCATCGATACGGTGAATCTCAAAGTGCTGAAGGTCATTGCCTTGCCGCCGGGTTCGCGACCGATGAGCGTGAAAGTGGCATCCAACGGCCGGAAGATCTATGTCAGCAACGGACGTGCCGGAACGGTTTCCGTGCTTGATAGCCACACGTATGAATTGCTGAACACGATCAAGGTGGGCGTGCGTCCCTGGGGCATGGCGATTTCGCCTGATGGAAAGTTTCTGTACACGGCCAACGGACCGTCCAACGATGTGTCCGTCGTCGATCTCGAGGCCAATAAGGAAATTGCGCGGGTCAAGGCAGGCACAAGCCCCTGGGCGGTTGCCATCGTGCCCAATACAAATTGAGCAATGGCAGTGTGGATCATTTTCCGATGATAAATACTTCTTGCGCAGTGATACTTCGGGTGAAGCCGTCCTTGAACGCTCTCGCTCGGAGGACCGTGGGACCCGTGAGTTTGATTGGCGTTTCGTAGCGCATGTCAGACCGCCCCGGCACGCTCCCGTCCAAGGTGTAGCGTATGTCGGCGCCAGGTTCGCGTTCGGTCAATGAGATCTCGATCGGTCCGCCAAAAGAACCGCCTTCTGGTGACATGGCGGGTGGGTCCAAGACCGAACGCCCAGGCAGGCTCATAATCCAATCCCGCAGCAGCGCTACGCCCTTTTGATCGATTGTCTCGCGGGCGATTGGCGGCATCTTGATTTCATCAACCGTGTTCACACGCATGAATACGATCGAGCGCCAGATGTCGTGCGGCGAAATCGCCCGCGGCCTATCAATCCCCTGGTCTATCAACACCGGCCCATCGATTAGCTCCTGCTTTACAAGGGGCGTGTCGTATCGGGCATCAAAATAGGCAACGGTGCCCCCCGGTCGGTGACATTGCGCGCAATTCGCATCCAGATACGAGCGGGCCCGGTCTTGCACGCTTCGCGTTTCATCGTCAGCAGCCGCGAGTGTTGGCAAGTCCGCAAGGTCCGCGACGTTCAGTTCCGGCGTGAACAGTCCGAGGCGATTCCACGCGCGAAGCTCATTGTCCGTAATCCCTGACGGGTAGGTATATGCACGGTTCATTTGGCGCGTTTTCACGCCGAGTACGCCGCTGGTTTTCGCGTTGTGACAGTCTAGACAATCCGGCCGACTCGGGTAATACCATGTTTGGTGGCGGACCTCTCCCGTCGCCGTTTTGATCGGGATCTCTTCGGTCTGGCTCGTCTTTAGCAAATCTGCATCGCTGTTGTCCGGCCTCCATTTGTAAACGGCGCCGTACACGCCACCAGCGCTGTCACATACCAATAGACGTGTCTCGAGCCGACGGTTGACGCCGGGATAGGCTGCGTCGGTCGATAACTCGAAGGTCTTGACGAACACCGTGCCCCGAGGAAAAGTCCAATCGCCAGTAGGCGAATATTTTATCTTCTCGTTCGGAACGGCGACCCATCGTGACTTGGCGGCTCCATCGGACCAGAAAGCCACCACGATATCGTAGGGAATCAGGCCTCTGCTCGGGACGAGGTTGCGTGTATCGCTGAAGGCGCCCGTTTTAGAAAGCAGCAGCGGAATATTGCCGCCCGCAAGGTGCGGCATACGCAAGTAGGCTGTTGGCGCAATCCGCGTGGAGAGGCCATGCGGGAGAAGTTCACTTTTGCTCTCCGCTCGAGCCATCGACGCGTTGGCAATCGTCACAGCGACGACTACGCATGCCAAGAGCGAATGGTATTTCCTATTAATCGCGCCATCCTTCGATCGTGACCTGTTCTCAAACTGCAATATATACGCTGCGTCTGCTCGCGCGCACGAATTAGTGAATCAAGCCTACGGGCGCCACGCACCGAATGGTGATAACCATTGCGCGGTCGACTTAGCGAACACGTTGCGATGATTGCGGCTCTGCATGGCGCTGCCGAAATGCGCGCCATGCAAGCGCCGGTTATTGTCAAAATCATTCGCCATAATGTGAAATAGGCGACCCAAAAGGCCGTTCACCGGCGCAGCGACTACCGAGTACACTCGTCTCCTCATACTGCAGCGGCGCTTAATAGAAATGAGTCGAGACGACGAAGATCGGATCTTGCACGGCCTGTACTACTATCGTGAGAGCATTGACGAGGAAGTGCCCGTCACCGACGAGCAGGTGCTTTGGCTTGCGATGCAACCGTTGCGAGACGGTGAAACCTGGCACAAAGAGGGGCAGCTGCAGAGTGTCGACAGGTCGGCCTTTCCGGCCGAAATCCAATCTAAGTTGGTCACCGCGAAACTGGAATTGCCCCTTCGTTACCTGCAATACCGACGCCTGATCAAGTACACGCGTTGCAACGACGCGACGCTTCGCGTTGCGGTGACATTTGCGGGCGCCGATCGGGCGATTCGTCTGCACACGCTGCGCGGGCGCATGGATTTATGGTACCGGGACCACAAAGACGGCATCCTCGGCATAGTCACGACCATCCTTGTTTCTTTTGTGACTGCACTGATCACGGTGCTGCTCGCGAGATGATCATGAGCTAGAGCGCGAGATGCGCGTCCGTCAGTCGCGCCTTCGAGCGTTACGTCCTGCACCATCGCCGCCACCCCGTGTGCGATTGACATATCCGCGACACGCTCGCGTTTTGCGACGTGGATCACGGGTGTTATGGTGACTGTCGCTGTTTTTAGACGCCCCGGTTCGCTCAGAATGCTCCGCAGTACATGCCGTACCTATGGCAATCGGGAAACGCACCATGTTAACGAAGGCCCGTCGCGGGCATTGGCTGTGGGGAGTCGGCGCTTTCGGCGTCCTGCTGTCTGGAGTCGTCCTGAACTTCCGGAACGATCGTGCGGCGACGTTCGACGACGCGCGCAAAATCGCGCCGGGGCGGCCTGCGGCTGTTGCACCCATTCACGAACGACGCCATTACATCGTCCAATCCGAGAGCGCGGACGCCGCGCGCGGCACCGTGCAGGCTGCCGGCGGCCTAGTGACCAGCGATCTTAGCGTCATTCGCGCGGTCGGCGCGGCACTCGATGATCGCGAACTGACCGCGCTGCGAGATCAGCGAACCTCGCGACTGCAGATCTATGACGATACGCCGGTGAGTGCGAGCTCCGCTGCGGGAGCGCTCCCAGAGACTTATTACCCGAGCGAAGTCGATGCCAGCGACTTGCATATCGGTGGCGTGACGGGGCAGGGCGTGACCGTGGCTGTGGTCGATTCGGGAATGTGGAATCAACAAGGCCCCTTGCAATACGCACCCAACGCGCCCACTGGTGGGCAAAGCCGTGTGCTCGCTCAGTACGACGTGATCTTGGCGCGGGCGCAACCGGGCGACTACCGGACGCCTTTGTTGGAGACGTACAGTCGCAATATCAACGACCCTTACGGTCACGGTACGCATGTCACCTCGATCATCGCCAGCAGTGGAGTGGCCACGACCGGCAAATTCCAAGGCGTTGCTCCCGGCGTCAATCTCGTTTCGGTGCGCGTCTTGGACAGCAACGGCATGGGCACGTATTCCGATGTCATCAGCGGTATTCAATGGGTTATCGCTCAGCGTCTGCGATACGGCATTCGCGTGCTTAACTTGTCCTTGGGTGCCCCTCCTTCAGGGCCGTATTGGCAGGACCCGCTCAATCAAGCAGTCATGGCGGCGTGGGCTTCCGGTATCGTGGTGGTCGCCGCCGGCGGCAATCGAGGTCCCGAAGCTTTAACCATCGACGCGCCCGGCGATGTGCCCTATGTCATTACCGTCGGTGCGGTCACTGACAACTACTACCCCTTGCAACCGAAGCAGTATCGGCTCGCAGCTTTCTCGTCCGCGGGGCCGACTTTCGAAGGCTTCGTGAAACCCGATGTCGTCGGCATGGGAGGTCACAACCTGGCTTATGCTCCCGACAACGGCACTCTGGCAGCGGAGTTTCCACAATGGGTGGACGAGCCCTACCCTGATTTCACCATGTCGGGCACATCGCAGGCAGCCGCCGTCGTCAGCGGTGTCGTCGCGCTGATGCTCGAAGTCAATCCGCGGCTGACGCCGGACCAGGTGAAGTGCCGGCTCATGTCCGGTGCCCGTCCGGCCGTGAATTCCGCCGGCAACCTCGCCTACACGGTGTTCCAACAGGGTGCGGGTCTCGTGGACGCGCACGACGCCGCCTATGGCACTGCCTCGAACTGCGCCAATCAGGGGCTCAACGTGCTGCTCGATCTCGCCGGACTGCAGCACTATGGCGGCCGCGCCAACGAAGACTCCAACGGAAATTTCTACATCATGGCCCAAGCACCGGTTGCGGCGAGCTCTCCGGTGCAGTCGTTGCTGGGCGGTCTCGGCAATTTAGTGGGCACTGTCGGCAATGTGGTGGGAACGGTTCCGTTGGTCGGCCCTTTGTTGAAAGACGTGGTGATGCTCGGCGACGGTCTTCTGTGGGACGGCAGCTACACATCGAGCAGCGGCTATAGCTGGAGCAGCGGCTACGCCTGGAGCAATGGCTACGCCTGGAGCAACGGCTACGCTTGGAGCAACGGCTACGCCTGGAGCAACGGTTACGCCTGGAGCAACGGCTACACGGGTATCGATGTCCCGGAGCAAGAATAGCGATAAGTCCCCATGCAAAGTCGCGGGCGCATCCTCGGTATTGTAGCTGCCTGCGTCGCAACGGCGGCGCTGGATGTCGGCGCGCATGCGGCCGTACCGGTGCCGGCGATGCGACCGATGTATTTCGAGCATCTCACGATGCACGACGGGCTCTCGCAGAGCACGGTCAATAACCTACTGCAGGACTCGCAGGGTTATATGTGGCTGGCGACCGAAAGCGGGCTCGACCGCTACGACGGCGACTCGATACGCGAGTACCGCCGGGAACGCGGCAACGAGCACGGACTCGCCAGCGACTACGTCTGGTCGATCGCTGAAGACGCGAATGGCGATCTATGGCTGGCGACGGACGGCGGCGGCGTGGCGCGCTGGGATCGCCGGACAGAACAATTCCAGGTGTTCAGGCACGACGCGCAGAAATCGCACTCGTTGGCCAGCGACGCGGTGCGCACGCTGCTGATCGATTCACGGGGTCAGGTTTGGGCCGGAACCAAGGACGAGGGCCTGGATATCCTCGATCCCAAGACAGGCGAGGCGCACCATTTACGTCATCGCGACGGCGATTCGCGTTCATTGGCCGCCGACGCGGTGGGCGCCCTGTATGCGGACCGCCGCGGCAGGATCTGGGTCGGCACGGACGGCGGACTGAGCCGTTACGAGCCCGCGAGCGATGACTTCGTCAACTATGGCGCGGCCGCGAGCGGCACCCGCCTAAGCGATCTGCCGGTCCGCGCCATTCGCGAGGATCATACAGGAGCGATATGGATCGGTACTTACCGCGGCGGGCTCAATCGTCTCGACCCCGAGACCGGCCGCCTGACTGCGTTTCGACATGATCCGAAGGATCCCCATTCCTTGAGTCATGACCATGTCTTGGCGGTGCTGGAGGACGACGCCCAACGGCTCTGGGTGGCGACGGCCGATGGACTGGATCTATTCGACCGCGAATCGGGCACGTTCGTGCGCTACGGCCGCGACTCGGACAATCCGCAGAGTCTGCGGGACAGCGACGTCATGTCGCTGTACCAGGATCGCGGTGGAGTGCTCTGGGTCGGTACGCGTGGAGGTGGGGCCAGCCATTGGAATCCGCGCAGTTGGCTGCTTGGGCATTACCGCAGCGACGCATTTCGCGACACGCAAGTGATTTCTTTCGCCGATGACGGCGCCGGCAAAGTGTGGGTGGGCACGATTGGGGCCGGTTTGATCGAAATCGACACCCGCAAGCGAACCGAACGGCGCTACGGTGCGGGCGCGGACAGCGGCGAGCACAGCGGCGTGCGGCTCATCGACGATCGCGTCATGTCGCTGCTCTACGATCACAAAGGGGTATTGTGGATCGGCACCATGACCGGTGGGCTCGACCGCCTTGATTTGAGCAGCGGGAAGCTGCAAGCGTTTCGTTCCACGGCCGACGATCCCGCGACGCTGCCTGCCAATGGGGTCATGTCGCTGTACGAAGATCGGCGCGGCACGCTCTGGGTGGGCACCTTCGGCGGAGGCCTGGCGAGCATCGATCAAACCAGCGGCAAGGTCACACGCTACCCCTATGGGGGCATCAGCCCCTCCTCGCTCAGCGGTTCGCGCGCGATCGCAATCGTTGAGGACGCGATCGGCAACTTGTGGATAGGTACCGAAGGCGGTGGCCTCAATCTGCTGGATCGGAGAGCGGGTCGCTTTTACACCTATCGGCGCGACGACCGCGATCCTACCAGTCTCAGCGACAATACAGTATACGCACTGCACCTGGATCATCACGGCCAGTTGTGGGTCGGTACCGCCGGCGGCGGTCTCGACCGTGTGATCGGCAGCTCCGCCCAGCCGAGTGCGGTGCATTTTGAAAACCAGTCCGGGCTCGGCGGTATATCGAGTCAAGTCGTGTATGGGATCGAGTCGGACCGCAACGATCGGTTGTGGCTGAGCACGAATAATGGTCTGGCCCGCCTCGATCCGCTTACGCATTCGATCAAGTGGTTTCACCAAGTGCACGGGCTGCAAGACGAAGAATTCAACATTAACGCGCACTACCAGAGTGCCGACGGCACTCTATTCTTCGGCGGCAACAACGGCTTCAACGCGTTTTTACCCGATCTGATCACGCCGGCCGCGCCGGCGCCGCGCGTGGTTCTGACTACGGCCGCGAAGCTCAATCGAACCATTGCACCTCAGGACCTGCCCGGTCCGAGCCGACCCCTGGCACTGGCCTACGACGACAAGCTAGTGACCTTGGACTTCGCCGCCCTCGACTTCACCTCGCCTGCGAACAATCATTACTCATATCAACTGGAGGGCTTCGACACCGGCTGGATCGACGCAGGTTCGCTGCATCGGGCCACATACACCAATCTGGACGCCGGTGACTACGTCTTCAAGGTCCGCGCCGCCAACGCTGACGGCATCTGGAGCAAGACTGCGTTGACCATTCCGGTGCATATGGCGCCGGCTCCGTGGAAGACTCCGGCAGCACGCCTGGTGTACCTGGTGCTCGGCTTGCTGGTGTTCGGTTATCTGTGGCGGCTGCAGCGTCTGCGTCGCGAACGCGAATTGCGCTATAGCCGCGAACTGGAACAAACGGTTCAGGTGCGCACGCATGAGCTCGAAGAGCGCAACCAACAACTGCAGGTCTTGAGCCGTGCCAAGAGCGACTTCGTGGCCCGCATGAGTCATGAACTGCGTACGCCGATGAACGGTGTCCTGGGCATGACCAGCCTCCTGCTCGACACACGTATCGATCCGGCGCAGAGGCGCTTCGCCGAAGCCATTCACCGCTCCGCGGATTCGTTGCTCGCGATCGTCGACGACGTTCTCGACTTCTCCAAGATCGAGGCGGGTCGCCTTCAGCTCGATCCTGTGAAATGCGACCTCATCGAGCTGGTCGAACAGACGGTGGAAATGCTGGCGGCGCGCGCCGCGACCAAGGGCATCGAGCTGCTATGCGATTCGCCTACCGTACCGCTGCCCCGTGTATGCTTGGATGCGGTGCGACTGCGCCAAGTGTTGGTGAATCTCGGTGGCAATGCCGTGAAGTTCACCGAACGCGGCGAGGTCATTCTGCGGCTGGTTCCGTTGAGGACGGAGAACGGCTCGCTGACGGTACGCCTCGAAGTGGCCGACACGGGTGTCGGCATCGCGCCGGAAAACCAGTCGAGAATATTCGAGGAATTTTCCCAGGAGGATGCCTCGACGACGCGCCGCTTCGGCGGTACCGGTCTGGGTCTGGCGATTTCACGGCAAATCGTCGAACTCATGGGTGGACAGCTCGCGCTCATCAGTGAACCCGGTGAAGGATCCACATTTTCATTTGAATTGTCGCTGCCGTTGGCCGACGCATCGGCGCAACCGCCGGCGACGCTGCGCAGTCTCGGCGGCCTGCGTGTGCTCGTAGTGCACGAGAATGCTGCGGCTCGCGTTCTCATCGGCAAGGCGCTGGGTGATTGGGGCGCGCGTCCCACGGAAGTGCCAAGTCTGGCGGAGGCAGTCGCTGCGTCGGCGGCGGCGACCTACGACTTCGTGGTAGTCGATGACTGGTTGCTCAACGAGGCCGATGGCTTGTGGAAAGATCTGCGTTCCCGTCAATCGGTGAGCCTGCGCACCGTCCGCTTGTTGAGCTTTGTCAGCTTGGCTTCCGACACCGTCATGACTCAGGGGCTGTTCGACACGGAACTCACGAAACCCTTACGCCTCGGCGAACTGCATCGAGTGTTGTCCGGCTGCACCGACGAAGATACCGAGACGTTTACCGCAGCCAACGTTTACCTGCCGGCGATGAGTTTGACGCCGCTCACGGGTCGCGTTCTCGTCGTCGAAGATCAGCCCCTGAATCGTGAGGTGGCCGTCGGCATACTGGCTTCGCTGGGCCTTCGAGTCGAAACGGCGAACCACGGCCGGCAGGCACTGGAAGTTTTGCAGGCGCAGCACTTCGATGCGGTCCTGATGGATTGCGAGATGCCGGTCATGGACGGATTCTCGGCTACCGCGGCAATCCGCAGGCGCGAACGCGCGGGAACTCACATTCCCATTATCGCTCTGACCGCCGACGCCACCGCCGCCGGCCGCGAGGCGTGTCTGGCCGCGGGCATGGACGATTATCTGGCAAAGCCCTTTCGACGTGAGGCCTTGCACGGCACGCTTGCGCGATGGCTTGCGGGGGCTGAAGTGGCCCCACCCAGCGAACCGGTTTTGGACGGTGCAACGCTCGATGCGCTGCGCGCGCTGCCGCGCAACGGCGCGAAAGACATGCTGAGCCATATCGGTGAGTTGTATCTATTGGAATCACGCGGTCTCATCGCGACGATCGAGGAAACGCTGGGTGCCGGAAATTCAGCCGGTCTCGCGCGGGCGGCGCACGCTTGGCGCTCCTACAACGGCAATGTGGGCGCGCTTGGTTTGGCGCGCCTGTGTCGGGAGCTCGAGGACACGGCGCGGCAGAGTGACTTTGCGGCGGCTCGCGAGATCTATGCGCAGATAAGCACTCTGCACGCGCGCGTGCGGGATGAGTTGGAGTTCGCCATGCGGAGATCCGCATGAGCGCCGAGGCGTCGCCCATTCGAGTGCTGGTCGCCGACGACGACGCGATTCTGCGGGAAATTGCCGGCGCGATGCTGCGGGACGCCGGTTTCGCCGTGCAGACTGTCGCCAACGGCGACGCCGCGGTCGCCGCCTGCGCGCAGCGCTTGCCGGACATCGCGCTGCTCGACGTCGAGATGCCCGACGGCAACGGCTATCAAGCCTGCACCAACATTCGTTCGTTACCGGGCGGCGCGGATCTGCCCATCGTCATGGTGACCGGATGCGACGACACTGTGTCGATCGATCAAGCCTATGAGGCCGGTGCCACGGATTTCGTCGTCAAGCCCATCAATTGGGCGCTGCTGGTGCATCGCATTCGCTATGTACTGCGCGGCGCGCGCACCATAGTCGACTTGCGCTTCAGCGAACAGAAGAACGCAGCGCTGCTGAAAGCGATACCTGACGGCATCTTTCTCGTGAACGGTCAGGGTGTGATTGGGCATTGCTTCAGCCCCGTTGCGGGATTCGATTCGATGCGCTTCCTCGATCTCATTCCGTCAACCGCTCGCGCGCGCGCCATTGATTGCCTCGACGCCGCGTTGCGCGGCGAAGCGGCGGCATTCGAGTTTTCCCTCGATGCCGAATCCCTGTCGTATCGCCACTTCGAATGCCGCTATCTGCCAAATTCCAGCGGTCAGGTACTGGCGATCGTGCGGAACGTGACGGCGCGCAAGGAGGCAGAAGCCCGTATACACCGACTAGCCTACTTTGATGAGCTGACCGGTTTACCCAACCGCGAATGGATCCACGACTACCTCGCACAGTCACTGACGGAGGCGCGACAATTGAATCGCGGTCTGGCGTTGCTCTACGTTGATCTTGATCAGTTCAAGCGCATCAACGACACGTTGGGTCATGAGACCGGTGACGCGCTGTTGCGCCAGGTGGCGCAACGGTTGCAGGCTGGTCTGGATCTGGATGTCGCCGGTGACGAGCCCGTCGTGCCGCTGAATCTCGGCGCGGGGAGCCCTGACGCCCTCGAGCGCGCTCGAGGGCGGCTCGCTCGTGTGGGTGGCGATGAGTTCATCGTCGTGCTCACCGGCCGCGCGGATGTCGCCCAGGCGCAATGGGCGGCGCGGCGAATCCTATCGATTCTTGCCGCTCCGTTTCAGCAGGAAAGTTATGAATTCGTGGTGACGCCGAGCATCGGCATCGCGATGTATCCGGAGCACGGCGGCGATGCGCAGAGCCTGCTCAAGAACGCGGACGGCGCGATGTACGAGGCGAAGGCGAGCGGTCGGAACCAACTGCGCGTCTATGACAGCACCATGAACGTGCGCGCTCTGAAACGGCTCTCGCTGGAGATGGAACTGCGGCGGGCCGTCGAAAATTCGAGTCTCGAAGTCTATTACCAGCCGAAGTACCAGACACGCGGCCTGAAAATGATCGGCGGCGAAGCGCTATTGCGCTGGTTCCATCCTGAGCGGGGTCAGATTCCCACGGCCGACTTCATCGCAGTGGCCGAGGAGACGGGATTGATCGGTGATATCGGCCGTTGGGCGCTGCAGCGGGTCTGCCGGGATCTTTGCCAATGGCGCAGCGAAGGCCTGGAGTTGCCCCGCGTCGCCGTGAACGTGTCCGGCCGGGATTTTTTGTATCCGGAGGCATTGCTGCGGCTGGGCAATACGGTGACTCAAGCGCAACTGTCGCCGTCGCTATTCGAACTGGAGTTGACCGAAGGGGTGCTGATGCAGGACGCCGAAGCAGGGAGGCGCTCGCTGATGGCATTGAAGGAATTCGGCTTCACGCTGGCGATCGATGATTTCGGCACGGGTTATTGTTCGTTGAACTACCTGAAACGCTTTCCGCTCGATACGCTGAAGATCGATCGCTCATTCGTCGCCGATATCAGCGACGACCCGGACGATGCGTCGATCGTCCGGGCCATCATAGCGCTCGGCCACAGTCTGGATCTCAAGATCGTGGCTGAAGGCGTCACAACCCAGGCGCAGCTTCAGTTTCTTCAGGCTGAGTCGTGCGATGCCATTCAAGGATTTCTGATGAGCCCGGCGGTGCCGGCAAGCGCCTTTGGCGATCTGCTGCAGCGGCCTCGCGCATCGCTCGAAGGCTGCGAATTGGAGTTGAGACGCCTCGGAATTTGAGTCTCAGACGGTGAGTTGCGGAGCGGCTGTTTCGAGTCTGCGCAGCGCCGGATCTTTGACCAGGTGCAGCACGCGCGAGAAGAGATGATCGTGGACGTCGGCGCGGCCGATATGAATGACGCCGGTGTGCGCCAAATCCTTGACGAAGATGTCGAGAATGCCTTGGCGTGCATCCACATCCAAGGAATCGAGTACCTCGTCGATGAGTACCCACGGCGGCGCATGCAACAACACGCGCGCGAAGGCGAGGGTCTGCTGTTCGTCCTCGCTCAATTCCCTTTCCCAGCGCTGGGATGCATCCAGCATGGGTACCAGCCGTTCCAGCTTTAGCCGAATCAGCGCGTTCGCATAGGCGGCCGCCCCGAAAGTTTCTGTCGTCGATGGGTAGGCAAGGACTTCACGCAGAGTGCCGGGCGGAAGGTAGGGGGTACGCGGCATATAAAGAAGCTTTTCGCCTCTCGGGTGGGCGATTCGCCCGGCGCCCCACGGCCACAGACCCGCCAACGCGCGAAACAGCAGAGTTTTTCCGGTTCCGGATTCCCCGACGATCAAGATCCGCTCGCCGGCCTTGATCTCGACTTTCTTTTCCTTGAGCATGGTGGCGCCGGCGGGCGAAGCGATTTCCAATTCTTCGATGCTGATCATGCCGGGATCACCCGTGACGAAGGAGATACGGCTTTCGACATCGTGCAGTACATCGGTGTCGATGACGGCGCGGCGGAAACTCGCGACACGCAGTAATGTCGCGCGCCAATCGGCGATGGTACTGAAATTGTCCACGAACCAGCGCAGCGAGGACTGCACCTGAATGAAGGCGCCTGACGCCATCATGAGGCCGCCGAATGAGATATTGCCGGAAAAATATAGCGGCGCCGCGGCCAGTATTGGAGCGACTAGCGTAAACCAGCCATAGCCGGCGGTGATCCAGGTGAGGTTCGTCAGACCGGTGACCAGTCGGCCGGTGGCNNAACGCAATGGCGTCGATGTGCTCGTTGACGCGTACCAGCGAAAAGCGCATATCGGCCTCGCGCGCATAGCGCTGCGCGTTGCGGTCGACCAGATTTCGGCCTACCCAGTAGCTCAACAGCGAGGCCGAACCCGAATAGACGATGGCAGCCCACACCATATAACCGGGGATCGCAAAATGGCGGTCCCCGAGGTGGAAAACAAAATCATTCGACAGCGACCAGAGGACTGCCACGAAGGTGACCAGCAAAATCGAGGATTGCAGCAGACCAATACCAAGATCGGCGGACAGCTCGGTAAGGTGGCGCGCATCCTCGTGCATGCGTTGATCGGGGTTAACGCCCATCGGTCCGGCTAGGCTAAGCCGGAAAGCTCTGCCCGGCTGCATCCAATTTTGAATCAAATCGCGCGCCAGTCCCTGACGCAGCCTAAGCTTCAGCGTTTCACCGAGCCAGCGCTGCGCCACATTGAGAATCAGAAGCGCTCCGGCAAGCAGACCAAAGACACCCAGTTGCACCAGGAATTGCGCAAAGTCGCGGCGCGACAGCGCATCATAGAAGGGCTGGTTCCAGGTATTGAGGCGTATCTGTCCATAGGCGCTCACCGCGATGACGAGGAATAGTGCGCCCGACAGTAAAAACAGCGTGTTGCGCACCGGCGCCGCCCACAGGGCCCGGACCATCATGCCGAGTTGCGGCACGAGGCCGGAATTGGCAATCTCTTCGGTATTCGATTCGAGGTTCATGCAGACGTCTCTGGAGC
>PMMB01000030.1:0-17255 GCA_003165495.1 Gammaproteobacteria bacterium
GGGGAATAATCGCAAATTGCAATATGCAATCCGCGCTGTGCTCGCTGCCGCCGCGGCAACGTCCGCCGTTCCGATTGCGCTGTCGCAGACAGTAGCCGCCAACAACACAAACGACACGACTCTGCAGGAAGTGGTCGTCACCGGATCGCGCTTGCAGCAGTCGCCGAACGACGTCTCGATCAGCCCGGTCACCAGCATCACGCAGCTGGACATTCAGCAGACCGGATTGGTGCGCACCGAGGACTTGCTGAACAATCTGCCGCAGGTGGTCGCGGAGCAAAGCTCAGGTACATCGATCAGTTCCAACGGCACGGCCACCGTCAGTCTGCGCGGCCTTGGCTCGCAGCGCACGATGGTGCTCATCAACGGTACCCGCATGATGCCCGGCGCCGGCATCGGCCCGACCGTCGCCTCCAGTCCGGACATTAACCAGATACCCGCGGATCTGATCGAACGCGTTGACATCCTGACCGGCGGCGCGTCGGCGGTGTACGGCGCCGACGCGGTTGCGGGCGTCGTCAATTTCGTGCTGAACACGCACTTCGAGGGTGTCAGGATTGACGCGAACTACGGGTACGGCATGCACAGCAATAGCAACCAGCAGTATCTGGGTGACCTGACCGCGGCATTCCAGCCGCTGCCGCAAAGCACGGTCGACGCCGGGTTCAACAAGGACGTGTCGTTCCTAGCCGGCGCGAACTTCGCCGACGGCAAGGGTAACGCCACGGTGTACGCCACCTACCTAAGAAGCGCGCCGGCGGTTGGCTACCAATATGACTTCGCGGGTTGCACGCTCAATACGCCGAGCAAGCTGCCGGGACCCGGTGCTCTTAAGTGCGGCGGCTCGAGCTCCAGCGCCACCGGCCGGTTCTTGGAATTGGGCCAAACCGCCAACAGCGCTTATGCGACGCTGGCAGATCGTACGGTTGATGCCAAAACCGGAGCGTTTCGCCAGTATACCGCCGCAGACTCCTATAACTACGGGGCGCTCAGCTTTCTGCAACGCGCGGCCGAGCGTTATACGTCCGGTTCGTTCCTGAACTACGACGTCAACGATAATATCAATGTCTATTCGGAGACCATGTTCGCGCGCAATACCTCAGCGGCCGACTACGGCCCGAGCGGTCTATTCGCGTTCGGCACGCCGACGATCAGCTGCTCGAACCCGCTCCTCACCGCGGGAGAAGTGGCGACCCTGTGCTCGCCGGGCAACATCGCGGCGAACCAGGCCACGTTCGGCGGGACGGGCAATAACATCACCCTGTACGCCGCCCGCCGCAGCGTCGAGAGCGGTCCACGCGTGGACAACTACTCGTCGAACTCGATACGCGAAGTGGTCGGCCTCAAGGGCAAGTTTGCCGAGGCCTGGTCGTACAATGTGTACGGTCAGCTCGGCATCACGCAGATGGAAGACGACCAAGGCGGCTACCTCGGCTCACAGCAAGTCAATAACGCGCTCAACGTCGTCCCCAACCCCGCAGTCGGCGGCGCCAAGGGTGTTGCGGTTGGCGCGCCGGTCTGCCAGTCGGTCCTGAATGGCTCGGATCCCGCCTGCGTACCGTGGAACATCTGGTCCCCGGGCGGTGTGACCCCGGCGCAGCTCGCTTACCTGACCGTTCCGTCGAGTTACGGGATCACCTCGAAGGAATACATTACGGATGCATCCGTCACGGGCGATTTGGGCAAGTACGGCCTCAAGATCCCGAGCGCGGCGAGCGGCTTGCAAGTCAACGTCGGTGCCGAGTATCGGCAGGAAAACTACGATTTCAACCCTGATTACATTTTCCAGAACGGATTCGCGTCCGGCGGTAACGGCGCGCAACACCCGATTCACGGCGGGTTCCACGTCGGGGAAGCGTTCACCGAAATGCGCCTGCCGCTCATCGATGACAAGCCGGGCGCGTACCAGCTCTCGCTGGAAGCCGGCTACCGGTACTCGACCTACACCTCGGGCTTTAACACCAACACGTACAAGTTCGGCGTCGAGTGGGCACCGATCCAGGACGTACGCATCCGCGGGGGCTACAATCGCGCGGTTCGTGCGCCCAGCGTCGGCGATCTTTTCAGTCCATCGGTGATCGGTGCGGGCGGCACGGCCGATCCTTGCTGGGGGGCTGCGGTCAACGGTCTTGTGAATGGCCACACATTCGCGTTCTGCGCGAATACGGGTGTGACGGCCGCGGAGTTCGGCCACATCCTTCCGAACCCGGCGGCGCAGATCAACACCGCGGTGGGCGGCAATCCCAACCTCACGCCGGAAATCGCCGACACCTACACGTTCGGCGTCGTCTTGCAGCCGCAGGCGATTCCCGGCTTGGTCGCGTCCATCGACTACTACGACATCAAGATCCAGAACACGATTGAGTCTTTGTCCTCTAACACGGTGGTCAACGATTGCGGACTCTCCGGCAGCGCGAAGCTGTGCAGTCTGATTAATCGTGGAGCGGGGACGGGCTCGTTGTGGTTCAACAACGCCGATTACGTCAACGCGCAAGAGGTCAATATCGGCACGACCTCCACGAAGGGTATCGACCTCGCCACCCACTACCGGCTCGACGTCGGTGCGGCGGGCAAGGTTGGGTTGAGTCTGTCCGGGTCACGCCCTCTTAATTTCCTGACGCAGCCTGTGCTCTCTCGTGGCTCGTATGATTGCGTGGGCTATTTCGGAACGACCTGCGGCGCCCCGACTCCCAAGTGGCGTCACGTGTTGAACACGGACTGGGCAGCGCCGTGGGCGGGCCTCGACCTGTCGATCCGGTGGCGTTACCTCGGTCCCGTGAGTACCGACCGCCAGAGTCAGGATCCGCAGCTCGCACAGACGTACTTCGAGCCTACCTCGCATATCGGCGGGTACTCCTACTTCGACCTCTCGGCGTCCATCCCGATTATGTCGAGCGGAGTCAGCGTCCGGGTGGGCGTGAACAACCTCGCCGACAAGCCGCCGCCGGTCGTTGCGAACGGCAACTACTCGGACTGCCCGAACTCGTCCTGCAACGACAACACCTGGGTCGGAACCTACGACACACTCGGCCGTTACCTATACGCGCACGTCAGCGCGAAGTTCTAATCGAAGCTTTAAGACTTCAGGAACTTAAATTACGGCGGGCTTCGGCCCGCCGTTTCTTTTTGGGCGCTTCGGTACCGGGTACTGATCGACGAGGTCCCCGAGTGCGTCCTTCAAGGGCCCGAGCCACGGCTCGTAGTGGCGCCACTGGTCGACGGCGTCCGAATAGATCGGGCGGCGCACCTGCTCGGAACTGATGGTCTGCACGGCCCGCCGGTTCTCGTAAAAGCGCAGACACTCGGCCTCGAACGGCAATCGGCAGTAATCGAGCAGGCGGCGCACTTCGCTTTCCGGATCTTCAACCAACTGTTCGTAGTGGACGCGGTGTACCCGCCCGGGCAGTACGGCGTCGATGTGTTCCATGAGGTCGAAATAGTCGCGATAGTAGAGACCGAGTTCGCCGAGGTCGTAGCTGTAGTTCATGCCCTGGGCGAACAGCTGCTTGTAGCAGGAGAAGCCGCAACCGAGCGGATGGCGCCGCGCGTCGATGATCGCGGCGCGGGGGAACATCAGATGGATCAGTCCGAGGTGGCTGAAGTTGCCCAACATCTTGTCGACGAAGCGCGGCAGCCTAAGCGGCCGGCGAACTTCGGTCCCCGCCAGATAGCGTGCGGCAAGCGCCTCGATCTCGGCTCTGCCGAGTGACGCGAGGGACTCAGGATATTCCGAGCTGTCGGGGTTCGGGCGGGAGAACAGCTGCATCACGATGGCGGGCACGTCGGGCAGCTCGCGCGTGCCTTCGATCTGTGAGTGGCTCGCGAGGATCTGCTCTAGCAGCGTCGAACCGCAGCGCGGCAAACCGATGATGAAGATCGGGTCCGTGCGCCCATCGCCCCAGCCGGACCGATCTGCGAAGAAGCGCTCCGTGTACAGCGCTTTCGAACGCTGCGTATAAGCCGTTGTCGCGGAGGGATCGTAGGCCATGGTGGCGCGTTGCAGCCCCGCGCCGCGCGCGTAGTGATCGAATGACGCAGCGAACCGCTCTGCGTCTTCCAGTGCCTTGCCGAGAGCGAACTCGAGATGGATGCGGCTGGATCCGGATGCCGGGGATAGTTCGAGCTGCCGTTGCATGGATTCCATATCACCATCCGTGAAGCGGAACGTCTTCAGATTCGCGAGCGCCCAATAGGCTTCACCGAACCCAGGCTGCGCGGTGAGCGAGCGCCGGAACGCCTCGATCGCCCGAGCCTGCTCACCAACCTCCCGCATCAGGTTGCCGAAGATCAACCACGCCTGCGCATCGTCCGGAAAATCCGCGACCACTGACTCCATCAGCGCGATCGACTCCGCGGTGCGGCCGACGAGCCGCATTGCCTGCGCTTTCAGACTGAGGTAACTTGTGTTGCGGGGCTCGGCGGCAAGCAGCCGCTCGATGAGCGGCAGTGTCTCAGCAATCCGCTCCTGCCGATAAAGCAAGCGTGCCAGCTCGTGGCGCGCCGCCGCGTTGCCCGGCGCGAGTTCGAGGCATTGAGTGAGGCATCGCTCCGCCTCCGGGCGGTCGCCGCGCCGCGCGGCTACATCGGCGAGCAGGCGCAGCGCTGCGACGTCCCGCGGCGCCTGCCGCAGATGCTGCCGCACCATCGCCTCGGCGGCGTCCAGCCGGTCGGCGCCGAGTGCGACCTTCGCATCAATGAGCTCAGGCGGGTCCGGTGCGAGACGGCTGTAATTCAAATACGCAGCGTCACCGAGCAGCGTTTCGCCGGCGAGAAACCGCTGCGCCGCCATTTCCCGCCAAGCATCCGCGAGCCCTGCATCGAGGCCGACCGCCCGCTGGAATGCCGCGAGCGCCTCGGCGCCGCGGCCGGCCGCCGCGTACGCGCGGCCGAGTTCGAGCTGGATGACCGGCGAGGCGGGGTGTGCTTTGCTAAGGGATTCGAGCACGCCGGTTGCGGTCGCCGCATCCCCGAGCCGGCGGCACGCGGTCGCGAGCAGCAGGTTCGCTTCCTCGTGCCCCGGCGAACTCGCGAGGATGTCACTGGCGTGGCGGGCGGCGGCCGCCGGATCCGATTCGAGCAGCATGGCGGCACGCATGAGCGCGAGATCGGCAGAGGCGCTCGGTGACAAAATGGAACACTCCTCAGAATCAGACCTGGCCGCGATCTAAACGGACTGCGTCAGGTAAGTCAACGCCGCGAGGAAGGCCGCGCGCGTTGTTATACAATCGCCGCGATGAACACCGTTGCCCCTGCCCCGCTCGACGACGCCACGATCATCCGTGTACTACAGGCCTCGAAGGCGGAAGCGGCCGCCGGGCGCATGCCGGAATCAGACCAGCTGCTCGCGCGGGTCGCGCAGCAGGCGCCGAACCATCCCGCGGTACTCAACGAACTCGGCGTGCGGATGCTCGGCCGCGGCGCGCCAGAACAAGCGCAGGCGCTGTTTGCGCGGGCGACCAGCGCGGATCCCAGGCACCCCGCCCTGTGGGCGAACCTGGCCTCGAGCCTCAAGGCGCTCGGCCGCCGCACGGAGGAGATCGACGCGATCGAGAAGGCGCTCGAACTCGAGCCGCGGCACGTATCGGCATTGTTGCAGAAGGGCGCGTACCTCGAGGAAACAGGCGACCCGCGCAACGCTGCGCGTGCCTACCAGAATGTGCTCGCGTGCCTTCCCCCGGGCGCGGAAGTGCCGCCTACCATCAAGGACGCGCTCGCCCACGCGAAGTCGATGGTCGACGCCGACCTCGCGAGTCTTGCCACCGCGCTCGAGGAGCCGCTTGCCCTGATCCGCGAGCGCCATGGCGGCCAGCGTCAGCGCCGAGTCGACCTATGCCTCGATACTCTGATGGGCAAGCGCCGACCCTATCACTCGCAACCGACATGGATGTACTTCCCCGAGCTGCCAGCGATCGAGTTCTTCGATCGCACCGAGTTCCCCTGGCTCGACGCATTCGAGGCCGCGACCGCCGAGATCCGCGCCGAGCTGCTGCGGGTGCTCGTGGCAGATCGCGACGGGCTGCAGCCGTACATCGATTTCCCGACGGGCCTGCCGCTCGACCAGTTCAGGGAGCTGAACCGCTCACGGCGTTGGAGCGCGTACTTCCTTTGGAATCAGAGCGAAGCCCTCGCCGGCCACATCGCGCGGTGCCCGGTGACCGCGCGGATGCTCGAGACCGCGCCGCGCTGTAGGGTGGAGGGCCGGGCGCCAACCGCGTACTTCTCCATCCTTGACCCGAAAACTCGCATCCCGGCGCACACCGGCGTCACCAACACGCGCCTCACCGTGCATCTGCCGCTGGTGGTGCCGCCGGACTGCGGGTTCCGGGTCGGCGCGACGACTCGCGAATGGGTTCCCGGCCAGGCGTGGGTATTCGACGATACGATCGAACACGAGGCATGGAACATGTCGGACACGCCGCGCGCTATCCTGATATTCGACATTTGGAATCCGCTGTTGACCCAGCCTGAGCGCGACATGATCCAAACCGCAACTGAGGTCTACGGACGATATTACAAGTTGCCCCAGGAACGCGGGCTGTGAGCCGCGCGTATTGCGCCGTGTGCATCGCGCACATTGCGGCACTGCTCGCCGTCTCACTGCCGGCAAGGTCGGCCACCACACCTACCGCCGGCGACCTGGCACGCTGCGCCGGAATCGCCGCGCCCGACGCCCGACTCGCGTGCTACGACGGACTCGCGGGCCGAGCGGCAGATCGCGCGGCGACCCCTGCGGAAACGGCGGCCGCCGCCGCACCGGCGATACGCGCGGCCCCTACGACGCCAGCACCAGCACCAGCGCCAACGGCTCCGGCGTCCGCGGGCGAAGCCCAAAATTTCGGTCTCACCCCGGCTCAGCGGCACCCGGCCCCGGAGGGTCCGGCAGCCATTCAGGCGCGCATCGAAAAGATCATCGAGGACCGGCGGGTCGGGCGTACCTACGTGGTACTCGACAACGGGCAAACGTGGAGCTTCACGGACGCAGAAGAGGACGCGCGGCTGGGCCCGGGCGACCCGGTGACGATCAAGCACGCCGCACTCGGTTCCTTCCTGATGACGACGGCGTCGCGACACACTTACCACGTACGCCGTACGCAGTAGCGCTTGCGCCGGCCTTAGGCGCGCGGCGTGCTACGCGGGGTACCCAAGGCGTTCCACCCAGCGCCGCAGCACGGGCAGGATCGGCTGGAGCGGCGCGCCGTAGTGCTTCCACTGTCCAATGCCCGACCGGTCAAGGCCGCGCGCAAGCTGCGCGGTGCTCGGAGTGGCGTGCTCGCGCGCCTGCACACGGGTTGCGAAATCGTCCATGCCGGCGACCCACTCGAGCCTTAGGAATTCGCAAATCGCGCGCGTCTCCTGCGCGAGGTCGGCCACCAGACTCTCGTAACGCACGATGCGCCAGTCGAGCCCCAAGAGAGGCTGTAGCTGATCGGCGAAGCTCATGACCGCATCGTAGAACTCCGCCGCACCGGGCAGAGTGAGCAGCTCGTACATCGCGGGATTCATCTTGAAGCGACGCCGAAAGCAGCTGAGCACGACATCGCGCGGATCCCGGCAGGCGAACAAGACCTTCGCATGCGGGAACAGCCGTGCGATCAGCGGCAACTTGAGCGTGTTCAACGGATGCTTATCGACAAACACCTTGCCGGCTATGTCGGTGCCGGTTTTGCGGACGCCGTCCCAGTACGCCGCGCGCAGCGCGCCGAGCTGGCTCTCGTCCGCCCGCAGCAGCGGCTCTAAGTTCAGGGGTTCGCGCATGAACTGAAGAACGCCGTCGGTCAGAAGTTCATGCTCCTCGATACTCGCGACCTGCGGGTGACCGTCGAGGACAACCTCCAGCAGAGTGGTGCCAGAACGCGGAAAGCCAAGCAGGAACACATGTCCGAGCGCGTCGGCGGAAGTCGCGTCCGGTGCTGCCTTGCTGACCCAATCAGGCGGACTGATATTCCCCATTGCCGCCGTCAGCGCGCGGGTATACGCCAGCATGCTCGTGCCGCTCGCGAAGCGGCGATGAATTTGCCGCAGCGCCTCGTTGCACGTGGTGTACGCGTCGAACGCCTCGGCATGCCGGCCGGCGGCGTCGAGCACGTCCCCCAACAGCCCGGTCGCGCGCGCCCTGTCGGACGGCCCCGCGCGCGAATCGACGATCAGCCGGTGGAGCAGCGTCTCCGCTTGGGGAGTTGCTCCGCTCGCAAGCTCAGCGGCGGCGAGGCTCATGACGGCGTCCGGAAAGCCGGGAGACGCAATAAGCGCCTGCTCCGCCCAGCGCCGTGCCTCGCCGTGCTCGCCGCGCTGCGTGGCGATCGAGGCGAGCGCAGCCGTTGCGGCGAGATTGCCCGGCTCCAGCTCCAACGCCCGCAAGTGGCTCTGCCTCGCGCGACCCAGCGAGCCCAAGGCAATCAGCGCGTTGCCCTTGTTCGCGTGCGCGAACCCCAGATCGGGGTGCTTTTTCAGGAGTTCGTCCACGTGATACAGAGCGTCCGCGGGCCGATCGAGGCGCTGCAGGCACAATGACAAGGCGTTGCGCGCGCCCACATCGCCTGGCGCGATGCTCACCGCCCGCTCGAGCAACCGCAGCGATTCCTCGAACTTGCCCTCCTGTTCCAGCCGCGTGGCAACCACATTCAACAGCATCGGATGCTCGAAGCCGCTCGCAAGTGTCTGCTCGGCCAGAGCGCCGGCGCGTTGAAAGTCGCGATTCTGAGCGTACGTCAGAACCGTGCGGAGGGTCTTAAGGTCAGTCTCGAGGTCGCGGGCCATTTTCTCGAGAGTACCGGATTGGCTGCCGAGAATGAACCGACCTTGGTTGCCGTGCCGCACTTGTGTGAAAATCCCCGGGCGGCCGATCAGGCCCAAAGAGGTGAGCTTGACGGGAGTTCCTGAAGAGATGATGCGCGAGGCTGTGCTTTTGCATCGCCAGAATCGTGTCCCAGAGGCCATCGACGCCTATCAACGCATACTCGCGAGCTGGCCCGGGGTCGCCGAGTGCTGGTTCAATCTGGCGGTGCTGCAGAGGCAGGTGCGGCAGCTCGCCGACGCCCTTGATTCCTACCAGAAAGCACTCGATGCAGGAGTCTCCCGTCCCGAGGAAGCCCATCTCAATCGCAGCGTGATCTACACCGACTACCTGCGGCAGCATGCGGAGGCGGAACGCGAATTACGCTTGGCGCTTGCAATCAATCCGGTCTATACGCCTGCACTCCTCAATCTCGGCAACATTTGCGAGGACCTCGGTCGGCGGGCGGAGGCGTTCACGATTTATGCGCGGATCTTGGCGCTCGAGCCGCGCAACTTCGAGGCGCTGGCGCGATTCGCCAACTTGCAGCCGCAAGCGGTTGCGGATCCGCCCCTGGTTGCGCCGCTCAGACGTGCGCTCGCGGACCCCGAGGCGTCCGCCGCCGAGCGCGCGAGTCTTGGCTTTGCGCTCGGCCGAGTTCTCGACGCAGCGGGCGAGTACCCGGCCGCGTTCGCCGCCTACGATGCGGCGAACCAGGCGAGTTGGACGAGCGCCGCGCCGCACGTCGCGCGCTACGACCGCGCGCGACAGGAGGCGTTCGTGGACCGCATGATCACGAGCGGCCGCGCCACTGTGCAGGCGCCGAGCACAGGCGTCATGCGGCCGCGCCCGATATTCATCTGCGGCATGTTCCGTTCGGGCTCGACGTTGACCGAGCAGCTACTGGCCAATTGCCCGGGTGTCGCAGCCGGCGGCGAGATCGATTTCCTGCCGCGCCTGATCGGCGGCGAACTCGCGCCGTTTCCCGATTCATTGGCATCCGTGACCGCCCTGCAGCTGGGAGACGTCGCCGCCCGCTACCGCGCGGAACTCGCGCGGGTCTCGTCGGACGCCATCTACGTAATCGACAAGCGCCCCGACAATTTTCTCTACATCGGGCTCATCAAGAGCTTGTTTCCGGACGCCCGGATCGTGCACACGACGCGCAATCCGCTCGACAACTGTCTGTCGATCTATTTTCTGCACCTAGATCAACAAATGAGCTACGCGCTCGACCTGATGGATACCGGACACTATTTCCGCGAGTATCGTCGCCTGATGGCGCATTGGAAGTCTCAGTTCGCGGCCGATATATTCGACTTCGACTACGACGCCCTGGTGAGCGAGCCGTTGCCGGCGTTACAGCGGCTCTGTGCGTTTCTCGGGCTTGACTGGGGAGAGCGCGCGCCGCAGGCCGCGCCGGCCGGACGGGCCATCAAGACCGCGAGCGTCTGGCAGGTACGCGAGCCGCTGTATCGCAGTTCGTCCGGACGGGCGCGTCATTACGGCAGCCAGCTCAAGGAATTGACGGACTACCTGGCCGACCTTCTGCCAGCATGAATGCCACACCGCCCATCGTAGTGCCGATACTCGCGACGCCATTCGGAGTCGTGCCATTGCCGGACGCGGAAGCGCTCAATCCAGCACTTGCCGCGCTATTCGCGGCACGCATCCGCGCCGACGGCGCGGCCCACCAGCAAAATCCGCTCTGCTACCGCAGCGGCGATGACCTTCTCGAGTGGCCGGAGCAGGCGGTGCGGCAATTGGGCGCCGGGATTTTTCGCGGCGTGTACTCGGTGGTCGATGCGGTCAATGACTTCACCGACGCGCAATTGCGCTTATTTAGGCTGGAGGCGCGCGGCTGGTTCACGGTCGTCAAGCCGGATGGCTGCGTGCCCGCGACCAGCTACCCGCTGACTGCGTGGTGCGGAATCTACTGTGTTGCCGCACCCGAACCATCCGCGACGCGCCACGACAGCGGTGTGCTGCGGATCTATGAGTCGCGGCTCGGCACCATGTTCGCGGATACGACCAACTCCGTGATGCGCCTCCCGTTCGCGCCGGGCCACTACGGTTGGCGGCCGGTGCCCGGCCAGCTGGCGGTCTTCCCTGCGTCGCTTACTCACGAGATCGCGCTGGTCCGGTCCCCCGGGCAGCTGGTGCTGGTTACGGTCCGCGTTCGCTTCGTCGGCCCGGGCCAGCAGGGAGTGATGCGGTGGTGAGCCCGACAATCAAGGTGCAACCGCTGTTTGCGGTGCCGTTCGGCGAGGCGTGTCTCGCGCCCTGCGAGCGCCTGAACCAGGAGCTCGAGGCGCTGTTTCTGCAGCGCGAGACACAAGAGCACAGAAATCCCACGCCGAGCCACACGCCGCAGGCGGAGACTTTCGAAAGCCGCTTCAATCTGTTCCGCTGGCCGGAGGCCTGCGTTCAAGAGTTGCGCCGCTTCATGCTGGATGCGGTTGCCCAAATGGTGATCGAGACGACGACACTGCGGGCCGAGGACATCTCTCGCCTCCAGTTCCATAACCATACCTGGTTCCATGTCTCCCGCTACGCGGGCTCCTTCATCGCCCACAACCACCCGCTCGCATCTTGGTCCGCCGTGTACTGCGTCCGCGCCGGCGAGTCCGTGCCCGAGCAGCCCGACAGCGGTGTACTGCGAATCCTGGACACCCGGCAAGGTGCCAACGGCTACACCGATCCGGCAAACACCCCACTGCACCGCCCGTATGCGCTGCGTCCGCTGGAGATTCGGCTGGCAGCAGGGCAGCTGATCGCGTTTCCGTCCTACGTGTTCCACGAAGTCGCGCCCTTTTACGGCCGGGACACGCGGATAACAGTCGCGACCAACTGCTGGTTCGCCTAGCCATACCAAAAAAATGCGTACACAGGAGTTCACTTCACGTTGTGAAAGCTCGGGTGCACCACGGAATCGCCGACCTTGATGCCCAGGCGGTCACTGGCTCCGCCTTTGAGTTCCAGCACGGCGAGAGAAGGCTTGGGCGACTGGATGACGGATAGCGACAGCGGTGTGGCCTGTGCGGCGATGTATTCGATCAGCCCGTGCTCGTCGATGAACAGCAGGTCGAGCGAGATATAGGTGTTCTTCATCCACATCGTGGGCCGCTGATTGCCGGAGAACACGAATAGCATGCCGGCGTGCTCATCCATGTCGTGCACGTACATCAGTCCCTGTTCCTCACGGCGGGGATTGTCGGCATTCCAAATTTTGAAATTCAGTACTTTGCCGGCGGTGGTCCTAATCGCCAGCAGACTTTGGGGAAATGCCGACAAGGGTTCTGGCGTCGCGTCCTGTGCGCCGGCAGCGCCGCCTGCAAAAACAACGCCCACGCACAACAACAATGCGACTACCCAGGATGATTTCCTCACGGTGAACGGCTCCAGTTATTTGTCTTGGCTTTCGTAGTTTACAAGCCCGGCGAATTCGAAGGTGCTGACCAGAACATCGCCATCGCCGCGGATGGCGTGCGCGGGTTGGGTGCAAAAGCCGCGAGCTTCGACACGGTAGGCGCCGGCACCCGCGCCCGCGCCGGTAAGCGCTCGCTGCGTCAATGAATCCACCGTGCAGCGCGTGTCGCCGAGCGTGCCATAGATGCGGCTCTTGCCCTGCACGATGACCGTCAGGTTGGCGCCCACTTCATGAGCGGGCTTACCCGCTCGAACGCCGGTCAGGCCAAAGACGAGCAGCAAATTGGGAGCACCGCCCGCCGTGCGCTGAAAGCTCAAACGAACTCCCGGCGGCTTGTCCCGGGACTCACCCTCGCAGTGGGTGCCGCTGTTCGGCCAATCGATGTTGGCGTTGATCGCGCCCGCGAGATGTGCGCGAAGGTAACCGTCCCCGGACGCGAGACAAGACGTCGTCTTGGTCAGCAGGGAACTTGCCGGTGGCGTATCCGCGACGGCGGCCGCGGCCCCGCACAGTGCCACCAGCACGAGCGCCCGCATGACGCGTTGGCGCATTAACCTTCCATTGAAGCAGATAATCGTTATCATTTCTCACCATGTTGCCACGAAGCCTTAAGACAATGTTGATGGTCAAGCGGCTGTTGCCGGTCTCGGTGGTGCTGTGCCTGGCCGCCTGTACCTTGTTGACCCCCAAATTCACCCGCCCGAACGTATCCGTCGTGAGTGTGGAAATGCGCAGCGGCAACCTGTTGCAGCAGAATTTCGCGGTCAAGCTCAACATTCAAAATCCCAACGACCGTGCACTGCCCGTCAGCGGCCTGCATGTAGAACTCAACGTGGGCGGGGAGCAGATCGCGAGCGGCGTCAGCGACCGTGCCATTGTCGTTCCCGCGTTCGGCGAGTCCGAGTTCGACATGACGATCAAGGCCAATATGGCGTTGGCTTTGCTCAAGCTGGCCAATAAAATGGATCAACAATCGGACTCGATCGACTACGACCTCACCGGCGCCGCGAGCATCGATTTACCCTTCTTGCGCGACTTGCCGTTTCGCCAAACGGGGTCTTTCTCGCTTAAGGGCATTCGATAACTCATTGAAATAATTGTGTTTTTTTAAAATAGCCGTCCGGAGCGAGGCCGCCGTCTGGTAAACTTTCGAACCATACGAAAGAAGCGCCGCTGCCCTAAGCGTCGCTCGCAAGGTAACCATGGCCGCCTCGCCCTACGAGCAATTGGAACAAGAGTTTCGCCGTCTGCACGCATTCCGCGGTGCGCTATCGTTGTTGCGCTGGGACGCAGCGGTGATGATGCCGCGCGGCAGCGCCGATGTGCGCGGCGAGCAACTGGCGGCGCTCGAGACCGAGCACCACGCCTTGCTCACCACACCGAAAGTGGCGCGCCTGCTGGAGCGCGCTGAGGCGGGCGCGTCGCAGTTGGAGGATTGGCCGCTCGCCAATCTGCACGAGATGCGCCGCCAGCGCGACCATGCGATTGCGACTCCGCCGTCGCTCATCGCGCGCCTCGCCAAGGCCACCGCGCGCGCCGAGGTGTTTTGGGTCGAGGCCAAGAAGGCCAATGACTTCAAATTGCTGGCGCCGCATCTGGAAGAGGTGGTGCACCTGGTGCGCGACAAAGCGGCGCTGCTCGGGCAGGCGCGAGGGTTGGCGCCTTATGACGCGCTGGTGGACGGATTTACGCCGGGCATTTCGACGGCGGATATCGACACGATATTCAAAGCGCTGTCGCGCAAGCTTCCCGGTCTAATCAGCCAGGCCATCGAAGTGCAAGCAGCGCACGCGCCCACGCCGCTGGTCGGCAAATTCACGGTGGCGCGCCAACGATCATTAGCCGTCGACGTGCTCAAGGCCTTGGGTTTCCCCTTCGATCGCGGGCGGCTCGACGAAAGCGAGCATCCGTTCACCGAGGGCGTGCCCGGCGACATTCGGGTGACCACGCGTTTCGATTTGAGCGATCCGTTTTCGGGTCTGCTCGGCGCAGTGCACGAGACCGGCCATGCCATGTACGACCTGGGGTTGCCGCTCAAGTGGCGCGATCAGCCGGTCGGCCGCGATCGCGGCCTCGCGCTCGAAGAGAGCCAGTCCTTATTGTTCGAAATGAATCTGTGCCGCAGCCGCGCATTCGTCAAGTATGTGCGGCCGCTGCTGGAGAAGTATTTGCAGGTGAGCGGTCCGGAGTGGGAGGAGGCCAATCTGTACCGTCATTTGATTCGCGTGCGGCGCAGCACGATCCGCATGGACGCCGACGAGTTGACGTACCCCGTACACATCATGCTGCGCTACGAGCTCGAGAAAAAGATCCTGGAAGGCTCGCTGCCCGTTGTCGACTTGCCGGAAGCGTGGAACGCCAATCTCGAACAGCGCTTGAATATTCGGCCCACGAATGATGTCGACGGGTGTTTGCAAGACATTCATTGGGCGGTCGGTCATTTCGGATATTTCCCGTCCTACGTCTTGGGCGCCGTCATCGCCGGTCAGCTCAACGAAGCCATGCGCGCGGCGCGTCCTTCGCTCGACGAGGAAATCGCCGCCGGCCAATTCGGCGGCGTGATGGATTGGCTGCGCGATAACGTGCACGGCGTCGGTGCGCGATTGCCGGTGCAGGAACTCATCAAGCAAGCCACGGGCAAACCGCTGACGGCGGCCGCGTACCTGCGCTACTTGGAAGCGAAATACCTGGAGGTCCCTTGAGCGCGCCTCCTACCCTCGCGGTACATCGCTCTTCCAATAATTTCAAGAAACTGCAGGCTCAGCTGCGCGGCTCCGTCGGCAAGGCCATCGCCGACTTTCGTATGATCGCCGAGGGCGATCATGTCATGGTGTGCCTGTCCGGCGGCAAGGATTCCTATACCTTGCTCGACATCCTGTTGAGCCTGCAGCGCAGCGCGCCGGTGAGCTTTGAAATCACCGCGGTCAATCTCGATCAGAAGCAGCCGGGGTTTCCCGCCGAGGTCTTGCCGCGGTACCTCGAGGATTTAGGTGTTCGATTCCGCGTCATCGAGCAGAACACCTATGCCGTGGTCAAACGCGTCATCCCCGACGGTAAGACCATGTGCGGCCTATGCTCGCGTTTGCGCCGCGGCGCCTTATATCATTTTGCGGCCGAGAACGGCATTACCAAGATCGCGCTGGGCCATCACCGCGACGACATCGTCGAGACGCTGTTCTTGAATATGTTCTTCGGCGGACGCCTGAAGGCGATGCCGCCGAAATTGCTCAGCGAAAATCGCCGCCATATCGTGATTCGGCCGCTGGCCTATGTGACCGAAGCGTCGATCGCCCGCTACGCCGCTGCGCGGGAGTTTCCCATTATTCCCTGCACGCTGTGCGGTTCGCAAACCAATATGCAGCGGCTCGTGGTGAAGAACATGCTGCGCGAATGGGAACAGAAATATCCCGGCCGTATCGAGTCGATCTTCTCCAGCATTTGCAATGTCGCCGGTTCCCAACTCGCGGACCCGGCGCTGTTCGACTTCGCTGGTCTCGATGGCCGGCGCGCGGTCGAAGCGATGACTGAAGCCGACGAAGACGCGTTGGCGGCGGAACTCGAACCGCGCGTTTAACAAGCGACGCCGGCGTTGCATGAACGCTCCTCGTCGCGGAAGATCCGTTTGAAGGTAAGATTTGCGAAGTGACGGTATCAGCTTCACATAATATGTTGCAAACGGGTAATAAGACCGCCGGTTCGCGCCGGCCGCGCCGCGCGTGGGAAACCCTGCCCGACGACCAATTGCTGAGTCTGCGTTTCTGCGACTTGAAACTTAGGGTCCAAGGCACCGAGTTGGAGGATGCCGTCCTGCGCCTGTACCGCGAGTTGGCGATGAGGGGGATACGCTTTCGTCCGCATTGTTGGCTTGCGCAAGAATGGTTTTCCCCCGATGGGATACCCGGAATCGCTATTCCGTTCTATCTCGCGCACCGGCGATTGATGCGCATCGAACGGCGCTTCATGCGCGAAGTGGAGGGCGGCAACCGCAATTGGTTGATGCGAATACTGCGCCACGAAGCGGGGCACGCCATCGATTCGGCCTATCAGTTGCGGCGCCGCAGTCACTGGCGTGCCGTATTCGGACCGGCCTCGCTGCCGTATCCCGACACCTATCGCCCGCGGCCGGGAAGCCGCCGCTTCGTGCAACACCTGGGCGCGTGGTACGCCCAAGCTCATCCGACCGAAGACTTCGCCGAGACCTTTGCGGTCTGGCTGAAGCCTCGCTCGGCTTGGCGCCGCGAATATTTGGGCTGGCCGGCGTGTGCAAAACTCGAATACATCGACACGCTCGCGAAGGACATCGGTCCCAGCAAACCGCTCATCGCGAACCGCAGCACCATCGAAGAGGTG
This sequence comes from Gammaproteobacteria bacterium, assembly GCA_003165495.1. Classification (GTDB taxonomy): domain Bacteria; phylum Pseudomonadota; class Gammaproteobacteria; order Steroidobacterales; family Steroidobacteraceae; genus Bog-1198. Next base: position 16,554 of record PMMB01000030.1, read on the forward strand.
ACGCATGAGAGGCGCACCCTGCGCCAACACTACGAGCAAAAATTGGCGCGTTACCGCATGCCGCGCCGCTCCGGCGCCGATGAATTGCTGCTCAAGGTGTTCACCGCGGCGCCGCGTAGCCGCGACCTTCCCAAGGCGTCGAGCCTGCTGCGTGAATTGCGCCATCCCTTGCGTCAGCAGATCATGCGCTCCGGTGCGTTCAGCGAATACCTGGTGCATCAGGTGCTGCGACTCATGATCGAACGCTGCGAGGCCTTGAATCTGTACGTGCGCGGTTCGCGGCGCGAACTCAAAGCCCATTTACTATGGGTGATTGCGCGGCTGGCGGAGTCTTACGAAGAACGCCAATTGCCCAGGGTCTCGCTGTGAATCGGGTCTCACTGTGAGAAAGGTGCGCGCGCTGGTTCTCGTGCACGCGACGCTCGTGCCTCCGGATTCTCTGAAGGGCTCGACAGAGAAGGAGATCGACGAATGGCGCACCGAATACGACGTCATTTCACGTCTGAAAGCCGAGGGTCATGAGGTCAGACCTTTGGGATTGAGCGATAGTCTGTCCGAATTGCGCGGCGCCATCATCGACTGGAAGCCGGACATCGTGTTTAATTTGCTGGAGGAATTCGACGGTATCGTCACCTACGATCAACACGTCGTGGCGTTTCTCGAACTGATGCATCAACCGTACACCGGCTGCAATCCGCGCGG
>PMMB01000030.1:17396-17611 GCA_003165495.1 Gammaproteobacteria bacterium
TTCATTCACGAGCAGACGCATTCCGACGCGTTGGTCGAGGAGTACATCGAGGGCCGTGAGTTGTATGTGGGCGTGCTCGGCAACGACCGGCTCAAAGTGCTTCCCGTGTGGGAAATGACTTTCGGGTCGCTGCCGGAGAACCTGCCCGCGATCGCCACGCGCAAAGTGAAATGGGATCGTGGCTATCAACAACGCTACGGCATCACCACGGCGGC
>PMMB01000066.1 GCA_003165495.1 Gammaproteobacteria bacterium
CCAAGGAGCGCATGGGCGTTCGCGGACCGGACCGTGATCATTGAGTGGTCCGCGCCGAACAGCTATCTGGCGCACCTGGCAGGGCGGGATTATCCGCTGCGCATTGTGGCGCGGGGCATGCAATCCCTCGACGTGGATCTCGCCGGGCAGATACAGCATCTTAGGATCATCGAGGTCGATCAGGAGCTACACCTGTTCCTCAGAGGGCGGGCGCCGGTGTTGCGCTTGACGCGAACCGAAGATGCCTTGCAGGTCAGCGCCGGTGCGGAGGAAGGCTCGCTGCTCACGCCGCTTCCGGGAACTTTGGTCGCCGTTCATGTAACCACAGGCCAGCAAGTCGCTCGCGGTGCGCCGTTGGTGACGGTCGAGGCCATGAAAATGGAGCATACCCTGACCGCGCCCTACGCAGGAATAGTTGCGCGCGTTGTCTTTGGCTTGGCGGAGCGGGTGCCGGCCGGCGCGGTATTGGTGGAGCTCTCGCCGCTCGACGCTTAGACCACCTGCGAGTCGGCGGCCACCTGCGAGTCGGCAGCCACCTGCGAGTCGTCGGCCACCAGAGAGTCGGTGGCCACCAGTGCGTCGGCGGCTACCAGGGCATCGGCGGCTACCAGCGCCGGTAGCGTGACTTTGAAGCGCGTCTCGTGACCCAACCGACTGGCCAGCGCAATGTTGCCGCCGGCTTCGTGCACGTAGCGTCGTACCAGTGACATCCCGGTGCCGTGCGGCGCTTCGCCGGGCGCCGAGGTCATCGTCGTGAAGCCTGACTTGAAGATCAATTTGATGGCTTGGCGATCGCGCAGACTCGCCGCGGCGTCTTCAGTGATCAGACCCTTGGCGACGGCAGCGGCGCGGACCTTGTCGGGATCGAGACCGCAGCCGTCGTCTTGGAAGTGGAGTTCGAAGCTTTGGTCGGGCATCACAGTGAACTTGAGGTGCAGAGTTCCGGGCACCGGTTTACCGATGCCTTGACGAGTAGCGGAAGGTTCAACACCGTGCATCACTGCATTGCGAATCAATTGAATCGCCACATTCTTGATCGTTGACTGATACCGCGGGGGAACCAGCTGCATGCCGGTGCAGTCGAGCACCACGGACTTATTGTGTTCATGCGCCGCGAGCTCGGTCAGCGCGGTCAGCGCGCTTTCGAGGCTGCCCGCCTTCGCCATTCGATGAGCTTTGGGCAGCGCGGATTTTTGCGCCAACTCGGCCAGGAATTTCGGCGCTTCGATGATCTGGGTGCCGTTTTCCGTGATGCGCGCCTCGGGCGCGGAGTTGTCGGGTTCTGCGATGGGACCTGCCTGCGAGGCGAGCGAACGCAGCAACGCAAACTCCCCGTAGAGCTGGTCGAGCTTGACGGCCAGCGGCAGGAAATCACTGCCGCTGAGCGCGCCGCGGCTGCGCAATTCCTGCAATGAATCTTCCAATAGCCGCGCCGCGGCCGCCAGCGCCGTGAGCTTGAGCGCCGCGGCATCGCGCCGGACTCGATCGACCTCGTCCAGTGTTTCCTCGAGCTTGTTGCGAAACGCGCCGGCCTCGCGCGCCGGCTTTTTCAAAACTCCGTTGATGACCTTCAACGAGGTGTCGGTGCGCTGCAGGAACGCGACGAAGCGCGCTCCGCCCGCCTGCAAGACGCCGCGCAATATCTCGCCCTGTGTCCGCATGTGTACACGCAGATCTTCGAGTTCGCGATTCTGCTGCACGCGTGCGGTGATATCGGTCACGCGTACCAGCCACGCGCGCGGCTCGCGCGGAGAATCGACCGCATTGAATTCGAATGAGTAATGCGCCGTGTCAAACGTGCCGTCCGGATTGGCCAACCGGACTTCAATGTCCTGCAATGGATTGGGCTGCCCGGGGTCGCTCGGCGCCGCTGCATCGAGCATCCGGGTCATGAAAGCGCGCGCCGCGCTCAAGGTCTTCGCGCTGACGTGCGGACCAATCAATTTCTCGAAGCTCAAATTTGTGAAATCCTCGCGCCGAAACAGCGTTTGGAGCGAGGTCGATACCTGCGGCAGGACCTTATCCATGGCGTCGAGTAGGAACAATCCTTGCGCACTACTTTTCAGGATGGCATCGGTCAGCCGGTTGCTGGCGCCGATCAGATCCTGTTTCTCGCGCTCATGGCGTTTGGCGGAAATGAACATGGTTCAACAGGGTGCCAAACGCTTAAGTTAAAGGGCTTGATGCCTGTCACAGCTTAGGATCGGTCGGTTACACGTGCTGCGCTGTGTCACGAGCGACTGCGACGCGCGTCTCAGTCAGGCGACGGCCGCCACCAAGGGTCCTAAATCGGCCAGCAATTCGTCTGCCGATGCGTAGCGGGCGCTTTGCTGCTTCGCCATGAGGCGATCGAGCAGCGGTTGTTGCGCTGCCGCGGACGCCGGCAGGACGGGCACGGGCGAGGTGGTGTGTTGCGACATGATGGCCAATGCGCTGCGGCCGCCATAGGGCCGTTGGCCGGTCAGCATTTCGTAGAACATGACCCCCAGACTATAGAGATCGGTGCGGGCGTCGACTCGTTGTCCCTGCGATTGTTCCGGGCTGATGTAGTACGGTGAGCCCAGCACCTGACCGACAGCGGTGGTTGCAGAGTCGTCCATCGCGCGGCGCGCCAAGCCGAAATCGATGAGCACCGGTGAATTGTCCTCGCGCAACATCACATTCGCGGGCTTCAAATCGCGATGCAAAATACCGAATACATGGATGACGCGCAGCGCCTCGGCGATGGCGCGCACGTAGTACAGGCTCTCGTCCACGCTCATCGGATTGCGCAGACGGTCGCGCAAGTCGCCGCACGGGAAATATTCCATCGCCAAGTACAAATGGTGGGGCATGGAGCCGAAGTCATAAATCTCGGCGATTGCGCGGTGGGTAATGCTGGAAATGATTTCGTATTCGCGTTGGAAACGCTCGGCGTCGTCGAGCTCCCGGGAAGATGCGCCGCGATTCATGACCTTGAGCACCACGTTGCGCCGCAGGCGTTCGCTGCGCGCCAAAAAAACCTGCGAGAAATTACTGGTGGCGATTTCCTTGAGGATGGAGTAACCGGGAACTTCGATGCCCGAGCTTTCAACGCCGGACTGGATCAAGGTCTTGGCCGCCTGCGTGGCCGCATGGCGCTTGGCGCATGCTTCCGTAATCGCCGCGAGCAGTTGATCTCGGGAAATGCGCGCCAGCGGCAAGTAGTCCTTGGCGCCGCTCTTCAGGGCCCGCACAGCGGACATTTCGCCGCCGTTTTCGGCGAGTAAAATGCAATACAACGCAGGCTGCCTCTGCAGCATCTGCGTCATATGCTGCAGCACGGCAGCGACCGCCGGTTCGTCGGCGAAGTCCGCTTGCAGGATCACGGCGTCCGGTGCGCGCTCGGCGATCAACCGGCTCAGGGACGCGGACTCCTCGGCCGGCACAGTGGTTACCTGGGCGTTCGGCCAATGACTGGTGACGTGGTGGGTGAGCCATTGCAGGCGTTTGGTATCGCCGCCCACCACCAACAAGTTTGGACCGGTCGCGTCTGACATAAATGAGGTCTGTTACAAGGAATGCCAGCCTAGCGCGTGGGCCTGCGGTTGGCCTGTCGGGATTTCACATTTTAGGGTTCCCCTGCGGGTTTTCGGAACCAATGCCCCAGTTCTGCGGTCTGGTGGATATCTGGACGCATCGCTCATAGAGAGGTCTTATTTCAATGGGAAGTATCAGAACTTGGTCGCTCGCACTGATTGCGGGCATCTTCGTTGTGGTTGTCGCTCATCAGCGTTCCAACGCCGACGCGGGGCTGGCAGGCCCCGGCCCGGTGCCTGCCGCCGTATCGCCCGCGGTGACGCCGGCGCCCGCCGCCGGACGCGTGACGGGACTGCCCGATTTTTCAGGATTGGTTGCTGAGAACGGCGCCGCGGTCGTCAATATCAGCGTCGTCGAAAAAGCCCGGAAGGGCGCCAACCCGGGCGATTCGGGCGATGCCGATGACCCGTTATCACAGTTTTTTCGCCACTATCAGATGCCGGCGCCCGGGCACGCACCGCCCGGCAAAGGAATCGGATCGGGATTCATCGTCAGTTCAGACGGCTACGTTCTCACCAATGCCCATGTGGTGGATGATGCGTCGGAAGTGACGGTCAGGCTCACCGATCGGCGCGAGTTCGCGGCTAAGGTGATCGGCGTCGACAAGGGCAGTGACGTGGCACTCATCAAGATACCTGCTACCGGCCTGCCCACCGTACGCTTCGGTGATCCATCGCGAATACGCCCAGGGCAATGGGCGATCGTGATCGGTTCGCCGTTTGGCTTCGAGAATAGCGTGACGGCGGGAGTGATCAGTGCGATCGGCCGGCCGTTGCCCGACGAAAGCGGCACGTCGTATGTCACCTTCATTCAAACCGACGCGGCCGTCAATCCGGGCAATTCCGGAGGCCCGCTCTTCAATATCGACGGGCAGGTGATCGGCATCAATTCGCAGATTTACAGCCGCACCGGCGGCTACATGGGCGTGTCTTTTGCGATTCCCATCGATTTCGCGCTAAACGTGAAGGATCAGCTGCTGAAGTACGGAAAGGTCAGCCGCAGCCGTATCGGGGTGGCCGTGCAGGATATCGGTCAGCAACTCGCGCAAACCTTTGGTCTGGCTACCCCGCACGGAGCGCTGATCAGCTCCGTTGAACCGAATAGTCCCGGCGAGCATGCGGGATTGAAGCCGGGCGATGTCATCACCAGCGTCAACGGCCGCAACATCGATCATTCCTGGGACTTGCCGGCAGTCATCTCGCAACTGCCCCCGGGTAGCCAGGCACACTTGGGCATCTGGCACGACCGGAAGGCGACGGACGTCACCGTCAAGACCGTGCTGCTGGAGAGCACGCCTGCGCGGGATGCGCGAAATTCAAATGATGACAGCGGCGGCAAGCTGGGTCTTGCGCTCCGGCCGCTCGAGCCCAACGAACAGAACGAGTTGCATACGAAGGGCCGGTTGCTGGTCGAAGATGTTTCGGGCCCCGCCCTGGCTGCCGGATTGCAGGCGGGCGATGTGGTGCTGGGGGTCAATGGAACGAGCGTTACGTCGGTGGCGGAACTGAAGCGCGAGGTCGCGCGGGCGGGCCACAGCGTCGCTTTATTGATTCAGCGCGACGAGGCCCAGCTCTATTATCCCGTCGACATAGGGTGACAGTTCAGGCCTAATCGCGGGCGTGCAAACCGCCACCCCCCTATTTTCCAGTGTCAAAGTGAACCTCGCCGGCCTCGAGCCGGCGACGTTCTTGCCGACCAGCCGTGCCGAAATGGACGTTCTCGGCTGGGTATCCTGCGACATCATCATCGTCACCGGCGATGCCTACGTGGATCATCCGAGCTTCGGCATGGCCATCATCGGTCGGGTGTTGGAGGCGCAGGGGTTCAAGGTGGGCATCATTGCCCAGCCGGATTGGCACAGCACGCGAGATTTCGAGGCGCTGGGTGCGCCGCGCCTGTTTTTTGGCGTGACCGGCGGCAATATGGATTCGATGGTGAATCGCTACACCTCCGATCGCCGGGTGCGCAGCGATGACGCCTATACGCCCGGCGGGCAGGGTGGCAAGCGCCCGGATCGCTGCGTCATCGTTTATTCGCAGCGAATTCGCGAATCCTACAAAACCGTCCCCATCGTCGTCGGCGGCATCGAGGCCAGTTTGCGGCGTATTGCGCATTTCGACTATTGGTCGGAGCATGTGCGCCGCTCGGTATTGGTGGACTCGAAAGCGGATCTTCTGGTGTATGGCAACGCGGAGCGCCAAATCGGCGCGATTGCGCAGCGCCTGGATGCGGGTGAAACCATAGGCGATATCACGGATTTGCGCGGCACGGCGTATCTGCGCCGCGGCATGCCGGCGGGTTGGGTGGAAATCGACTCGAGCGAGTTGGATGCCCCGGGCCCTTTGAATCCGCCCATCGACCCGTACGCAAGCGAAGAGGAGCGCCGGGCGACGCTGGCGCCGACCGCGGTGCCGGCGAACGCTTCCGCTGCTGCGCCCGCGCCTGCGCCCGCGGAAAAAGTCGTCAAGTTTTACCGCAAGGTACCGAATGCGCAGCGCGAACGCAGCGTCATCCGCCTGCCGTCCTTCGAACAAGTCAGTGCGGACGCCGTCCTGTACGCGCACGCATCGCGCATTTTGCACTTGGAATCGAATCCCGGAAATGCGCGCGCCCTCGTGCAGCGCCACGGCACTTTGGAGCTGTGGTTGAATCCTCCGCCGATTCCCCTCGGCACGTCCGAGATGGATGCGATTTACGAATTGCCGTACGCGCGCCGTCCGCACCCCGCGTATGGCACGGCGAAGATTCCCGCCTACCACATGATTCGATTTTCGGTGGCGATTCAACGCGGCTGCTTCGGTGGATGTACCTTCTGCTCGATTACCGAGCACGAGGGCCGGATCATCCAGAGTCGCTCCGAAGATTCGGTCATCCGGGAAATCGAAACCATTCGCGACAAGGTGACCGGCTTCACGGGCGTGATTTCCGATCTCGGAGGCCCGACCGCCAATATGTACCGCCTCCACTGCAAGAGCGCCGCCATTGAGTCCGCGTGCCGCCGGCCGTCCTGTGTGTTTCCCGGCGTGTGCCCCAATCTCAATACCGATCACGCGCCGCTCATCAATCTGTACCGCCGGGCGCGGGCCGTGAGGGGCATCAAGAAAGTGTTGATCGCCTCCGGCGTGCGCTACGACCTCGCAATCGAATCGCCCGAGTACGTCCGGGAACTCGCGACCCATCATACCGGCGGGTATCTCAAAATCGCCCCCGAAGCCATCGGCGACGGCCCGCTGTCGAAGATGATGAAGCCCGGCGTCGGCGCGTACTACCGCTTCAAGGAGTTGTTCGACAAGTATTCGAAGGAAGCGGGCAAGGAGCAGTACTTGATTCCCTATTTCATCGCGGCACACCCAGGCACCCGCGATCAGGACATGCTCGAGCTGGCGTTATGGCTGAAGAAGAACGGTTTTCGCGCCGATCAGGTGCAGGCGTTCTTGCCCTCGCCGATGGCCACGGCCACCGCGATGTATCACTCGGGCAAGAATCCGCTCAAGCGTATTACTCGCGCGAGCGAGGAGGTCGTCGTACCGAAGGGAATTAAAGTGCGCCGCCTGCACAAGGCCTTCCTGCGATATCACGATCCGGAGAATTGGCCGGTGTTGCGCGACGCGCTGAAGCGCATGGGCCGCGCGGACTTGATCGGCAACGGCAAGCAGCATCTGATCCCGGCGTACCAGCCCGTGGGATCGGGCGCGCGGATCGGGGCGAAGCGGCCGGCGCCGACGCTGCCGTTTCGAACCCAGCACACGGGTCTGCCTAAATCGGGCCGCGGTCACAACGGCGCGGTTAGGCAAGGCGTCGGCCAGGGTAAGCGGCGCGGGCGGCCTTAAAGCGAACGGAATCGCTTGCTAGCCTCCCTGCGGTGCGATTAAAGTTCCGGGCTGTCTAGCGGTTTCACACCGCAATTCATCAACTTATATGGTTTGGGAGCGATGAGAACGCCCAGGTTGAAAGGGCGCGCGTTAAGCATGGACAAGTGGATCGTACATAAATTTGGGGGATCGAGCGTCGCCGACGCCGGCTGCTTCCGCCGGGTCGCCGATATCGTCGAGGCGTCGCCCAATCCGCGCGAAGCGGTGGTGCTATCCGCCTGCCGCGGCGTGACGGACGCGTTGCTCGGCTTGGTCACGCTGGCGGAAAAGCCCGACGGTGATTTCCTTCCGGCCATCGAGGCGCTCAAGACGCGCCATGTCGAACTGGCCCGCGTCCTCGTCTCCAAGGAGGCATGCGCAAGCTACTGCGAGCAGTTGGAGCGCGACTGCCGCGACATCGCCGGCATGCTGCAAACCGTGCGCCTCATCCGCTCGTCGACGTACTCGATGCGTGATGTGATTTCGGGTTACGGAGAAATTTGGTCGACGCGGTTATTTGCGCCGCACCTCCGAGAGCGGGCTCGCATCAAGGGCGACGTGCTCTGGATCGATGCCCGCGAAGTCATCATCGTCGA
>PMMB01000295.1:0-4684 GCA_003165495.1 Gammaproteobacteria bacterium
CGCATGGACATCGATTCGCCCTGCACCAATCCCATGGTACCCGCATAGCTATAGGGCAAAATTTGCTCAGGATCTTCGGCGGCAATCGGCGCGAGACGGCTTGCGATGGTGGCAAGCGCCTCCTCCCAACTGATTCTCTCAAATCGCCCTTCCCCCTTTTTGCCGATACGGCGCATCGGATGCAGCAGACGATCGGGATGGTAGGTGCGCTCGGTGTAGCGGGCTACTTTGGTACAGAGTACTCCCGCGGTGGGAGCATGCGCGGAAGATCCGGCTACCTTGATGGCGATGCCGTCCCTGACGTGCACGTCGAGCGCGCAGGTGTCCGGGCAGTCATGTGGACACGCGCCCTTGATCGTGGTTACCGCGGATGGCGTAGCAGTGTCTGCCATTACGGTGCGTACCTCGTTTCGAGAATGCGATCCATGAATTTCTCGCATTGCGCGAGTTGCTCGAGCGCCACGAATTCGTTCGGTCGATGGGCTTGGGCGATGTCGCCCGGCCCGCAAATGACGGTTGGGACCCCCATTTTCTGGAACAGTCCCGCTTCGGTGCCGTACGACACCTTGCCCACCTTGCTGTTTCTCGACAGTTGCATTGCCCACTGCACGATGGCGTCGGTCTCTGCCGCGGCAAGTCCCGCGGTCTGGCTCAACCACTCCAGATCGATGCCGGATTTTTCATCCACCGCCTGCATCTCACGCGCCAAGTCTTGCGCGTAAGCGCGAATCTCCTGATACAGGGCGTCGGGCGAGGTATGCGGCAATGTGCGCAGGTCGAATTGAAACACACAGTCCTTGGGCACGACATTCGCGGCGATTCCGCCGTGAATCAGTCCGGTCGACAGGGTCGAATACGGCACGGTAAATCCGTAGTCGCGGGTTTCGATCTGCGCGAGGCGGTCGGCGATCTGGCGGATGAACACCACCAACCGCGCAGCATATTCGATGGCGTTCACCCCATGGGTGACATAACTGGAATGCGCCTCAAGTCCATGCACCGAGCAGCGGAATCGATGCGTCCCTTTGTGGGCGATAATGGGCTGCATCGATGTGGGTTCGCCCACCACGCAGCCGGCCGGCCGGATGTTGTTTTCTTCCAAGTCGCGAATTAGTCCGCGTACCCCGATGCAGCCGATTTCCTCGTCATAGCTCAGCGAATAATGTAGCGGCGCATCGAGCCGATTGTCGTTCAGCGCCGCCACGAATTTCGGGGCTTGGGCGAGAATGATGCCGATGAACCCCTTCATGTCCGCCGAGCCTCGCGCAAACAGCCGGCCGTCCCGTTCGACGGCCAGAAACGGGTCCGTATCCCAATTCTGACCGTCCACCGGCACGACGTCGGTATGACCCGAAAGAATCAAACCCGGTTTCTTCGAGTCGCCCAAGGTCGCGAACAAATTCGCCTTCTTGCCGGTCGCGTCGTGAGTCAGTCGCGTGGCCGCGCCGAAACCATGCAGATAATCGCGAACCCATTCGATTAACCCGAGATTGGAGTCGCGCGATACCGTATTGAAACTGATCAGCCGCTCGATCATGGCGCGGGACGCTGCGCTCGGATGGCTTGAATTGATCGCGGATTCGAGGACTGCGTTCATGACAATCGCTCAAGATTAAACCCATACTCTACATCAGCGTCGAGCACGCCGGTTGATACGTGCCCGGGCAAATCGTCGAATACGTCATCCCGTACATCGGCGGTGACACTGCACATCGCCGCCGATACTCGCGTCGAATTGAACATGAGCACGAGACGCAGGCACACTACCGGCGCCTGGTTCGTGAAGCGGGCGAGATTTGCGGTGCAACTCATTATAATCACTACGATTGTATCCCGACGGCTTGGAACATCACGAGTCGACGTGCTCGCAGTTCGCAGCGGCCGGATGCGTTATGCTTCGTGGCCATGGCCGGTGTGTCTCGCTTTTTCGGCGCTGTCGAAGCCGGCGGCACCAAGTTTGTTGTTGCCATCGGCAACGACCGCGGCGAAATCCTCGCGCAGGAGCGCTTCCCCACCGCTGATCCGACCTCGACGCTTGCGGCCGTGCACGCCTTCCTGCGACAACGGGGGCAGGCATTCGGCGCCCTCGCGGCGATTGGCGTAGCCTCTTTCGGTCCGGTAGAACTCGATAGGACCTCCGCCCGTTATGGTTTCATCGGTCAAACTCCGAAGGCGGGATGGAGCGGGACCGATATCGCGGGCAGCTTCGCGGGGGAATTCGCGTGTCCCGTCGGGTTCGATACCGACGTCAACGCGGCGGCTCTGGCTGAGCACCGGTGGGGCGCGGCGCGAGACGTCAAGAATCTGGTGTATCTCACCATCGGCACGGGAATCGGTGGTGGCGTGGTAGTGGACGGCGCGCCGATTCACGGTCTCATGCATCCGGAGATCGGTCATATCTACCCGCGACGCCATCCTCTCGACCTGGGGTTCGACGGTGTGTGTCCGTTTCATGGCGATTGCCTGGAAGGCGTCGCCTCGGGCCCGGCCATTCTCGCCCGCACGGGAGCATCGCTGCAGCAGCTCGATGCCACACATCCCCAGTGGGAAATTGAGGCGGATTATCTCGGACAACTATGCGCACAGCTCGTCGTGACCGTCTCGCCGCAGCGAATCGTCATGGGCGGCGGCGTCATGAGTCAGGCGCGATTGCTGCCGCTCATTCGACCGCGCGTGCGCCACTGGCTCGGCGGATACATCGATCGCAGCGAAATCCTCACGGGCGTCGATCGCTATGTCATCGCGCCGGAGCTCGGTGACCATGCCGGCGTTCTCGGCGCCTTGGTGCTGGCGATGGATGCCGTAGCAGCTGCAGCAACATCCGTTTCAGGGCGAAATGTCGAAAGCTCTGCAGGGTCAGTGCCTCGACCTCATTCCAGTCGCAGTCCGTGCTGACATCGAGCGCGATCCAGCCGTTGTGACCCATGTAGGGCGGAATTTGATACCGGGAATCTGCAATCAGCAGGCCTTGTTGATCCACGCCCACCCAAAAACACAACGTGAGTCGCTGACCGTCATGACGCGCCAAGGCGAAGGTTTTCTTGCCTGCTTGCCAGACGGGGTGACCAAATTGACGCTCCTCGTGCGATTCCGGCAGTTGCATACACATCTTGCGCAGGGATTTGAGCACCGTTGAGGCCCGCGGCGATTTCAGCGGGTCGATTTGGCTGGCGGATAGCGCCTTGCCGGGACCTTTGAGCGCCGGCGTGTTGCCGATGCGCGCCTGAAGCTCCGCGGGCGCCACCTTTTCGTAGGCTTCGCGCACCAGAGCTGCGACGCGTTTCCAGGCGATGCCCCCATCGAGTACAACTCCCAACCAACCGCGCGGCCCAACGTACGGTGGAACGAAGAAATGCGCGGGTTCGGCACGCACATGCAGCTCCTGTGAACCGGGCAATGCGTTGAGCCACAGGGCGACGCGACCGTCGCCGTGGTGATTGACGGCGTATGTCGCAAAAGTCTTGCCGCGAACCCTGAAATTGGGTGAGCCGTGCGATACGAACTCCTCCGCTTCCGGTAGCCAGAGGCATGCCTCCCGCACGGTTTGAGGTAGATCGAGCGCCAAAATACTCCCCGCGCGAATTGACAGTTGCCGATGCTACAGTGAGAGCTGACAAATCACGAGAAATCTCCTATGAAGCACCCGCTCATGCTCCTCTCCGGGCTGTTGTGCGATGAGACTGTTTGGGCCGATATCCCGGAGCGCCTAGGAGATGTAGCGGATGTATGTATCGTTTCGTTTAGCGGATTCTCATCGATATCCAGTATGGCGGAGCACGTGTTGGCGACGGCCCCTGAGCGCTTCGCGGTAGCGGGACATTCCATGGGAGGGCGGGTCGCCCTTGAGGTGGTACGGTGCGCGCCGCGTCGAGTTTCCGGCCTCGCCCTGCTCAACACCGGTGTACACACGGTTCGTGACGGTGAAGCGCAAAGCCGCGGCCGCTTGCTGCGGCTGGCGTACGAGCATGGCATGTCGGCGCTCGCGGCCGAATGGCTACCGCCGCTGATGGCCGGCGGCACCTCTCGAACGGCGGAACTCATGCCTCGCTTGATGGCGATGGTCGAGCGCTCGACCCCCGATTCGTATGCCGGTCAGATTCACGCGCTGCTGAATCGACCGGAAGCATTGTCGGTGTTGCCAACGATCGGCGTGCCCACGTTGTTGCTCAGCGGCAGCGAGGATACGTGGTCACCGATCTCGCAACACGAGACCATGCGGCGCCGAATTCCGCACGCCACGCTGTTCGAGATTCATGGTGTCGGCCACATGGCGCCGATTGAACGACCCGACGCGGTCGCGGTGGCGCTACGTGAATGGTTGGCCAAAATCTAGCCGTTCGATTATTCCACCCTGTCGATGGCCTCCCCCATATGCAAGCGAAAGTACAGTCAAGTTTTATTGTTTCGGTTGCCATTCCGGCAACCCCGCACGCCAGAATACGAACGCGATCCAATCAGAGGTGAGTAAATCGGTCTGAGTCTTCGTTGAGCCGATCCCGTGGCCGGCCTCCTCCTCAATGCGCAATAACACCGGCCTGGTTGTGCCGGAAGCCTGTAGCGTAGCCGCGACCTGCGCTGGTTCCCACGGCGCCACACGCGGATCGTTTAGGCCCGTCGTCACCAGGACGGCCGGGTATTGCGTGCCTTTTGCGACGTGACGAATCGTGTCCATTTCGTAGAGATT
>PMMB01000295.1:4698-26278 GCA_003165495.1 Gammaproteobacteria bacterium
GTGTTTCCCGAGGGTACTAGATCGATCACGCCGGCAAAAAGATCGGGCCGCTCGGTGAGTGATCGACCCATGGTAATGCCGCCGGCCGATCCGCCGATGATGAACAGCTTGTCCTTCGTCGTGGTGCCGCGCGCGATCAGGAGCTCGCTGCACGCAATGAGATCGCCCCACGTGTTGTGTTTGTTCGCGTCCTTGCCGCCGAGGCGCCAGACTTCGCCCAATTCGCCGCCGCCCCGCACATGGCAAACCCCGTACGTAATGCCCTGACGCATGGCGGCCGCTCGGCGCACGCTAAAATCGGCGAGTTCGGAGATGCCGTAGGAGCCGTAGGCTTCGATGATTGCGATCTGTGCACCCTTTGCCTCCTTGGGCTGGACCAGCGACAGCGGCACCGTCACGCCGTCCTGCGCCGTTGCGTTGAGTTCGCTGACGATATAATTGGATGAGTCGATGTTGCCACGTGCACCGATCTTAAGATCAGTAAACGACTTATTGGAAGGATGGTACGCGTAAATGGTGGTCGGCACGACCCAGCTAGAGAGCTTGATGGTGACTCCGGACGCGCGTGAGTCCGAGAAGGCCTCGTCAATGTGTCCCTCGAACGGCAGCGGGACTTCTTCGATGGTCTTCGTTCCGGTGGGAATGCGCAGCAACTGCGAATAGGCACCATGAAGTGCGAGCACATAAAGTGCGTCCGATCCGACGTGAACCCCTTCAATCACGCGATCCGGCTGAGCCGGTACGAGTACTGAGGCCGACGACAGTTGCTGGCCAGCTTGTACCGATAGCACTTTGAACGTCGGTGCATCTTTGTGCGAGACCAGAAAAATTTCCGATCCACGCATGTCCGCGGATGTCACGGCATCATCCCGCGTGATGAATTTCGTCCATGTGACTTTTGGATCGCTCACGTTTGCGGCTGGTGCGAGCCACATTGCAAGCTCATTCTGCACACCGTTGATCGATAGCGCGGCCGCAACGGGCGCGCCGATGCTCATTGCGATCGCAGGAAACTCGGCCGGCTTGAATGCCGGACCATGGCCCACGGTAGAGCCCAATATGGCAACCGGCTCAGACTTCAAATTCCAGGCGTCCGCCGTCGTGTCTTTGTATTTGTCGGTTGGTGGGTCGTTCGCCGCGAGCTTTTTCAGGCGAACGAAATAGAGGATTTGCGAATCATCGCTCCAGGCGGTGGCGCCAAACTGAGCCCGATCGATAGGTCCGGCAACCTTCGCTCCGCTGACGGCGTCATAAACCGTCAACACCGCATCTTCTGAGCCCCCCTCAGAGATTCCGACGGCAACCTTGCCGCCATCGGGAGAAGCCAGGAAATAGTTGATGGCAAAGGGCTTGCCGCCATTGGCGGCGCGCAACGCGGCTACGTCGACGATCTTTCGCGTGCCCGAGCTGTCCGAAACGACGAGATCGAAATTATCGGCGCCAGGAACACGCTCTTCGTAAAATGCTCGGCCGCCGAACAGCACGTAGCCCTGAACCAGCCCAAAACTGGCAGAGAACTTGGCAACCTCGGTCTTGAGATGCGCGAGCGGCTTGATCGCGTCAAGCACGGACCGCGTGTAGGCGCCTTGCGCCTTCATCCAGGCAATCGTCGACACATCGAGCGCTTCCATATACCGATAGTTATCCGTGACCTTTCGGCCCCACAGTGTTTCGGTGACGGGTTTGAGCGGAGCCGCGGGAGGTGTATTTTGAGGGCTGGCTGGCGCAAGTGTAGTGTCGCTCGCGGCCCAGCCCTGAAAACCGACGAGCAAGACTGCCCCAAGCAGAATGAGTTTGGCATCACGCATCTTTAGATCCTTCGGGAACGAACGCCGCACACAATTCTACGGTGAAGCCTGTGAGGCAACAAGCCAGCTCTCGCGGCATCGGTCCGCTATTTGGTCCCATACTGCTGAGTGAGGTAATCAACGATCGGAGCGACGTCATTTTCCGGAATGGGAGCACCCATGACCTTCATCATCTTGCGAACTTCCGCGTCCCAGGCGGCGCGGGCGAGGAATGACGAATTCATGACAATGTAGTCCAGGCTATGGCACGTGGAACAGCGCAATTGGACGAGAGCGGTCTGTGCGCCGGTCGCGAGTTGGATGGACGATTCGCCGCCATACGCCGACATCGCGAGACAGCTGAAGAGCAGCGCCGGTCCGAATCTCTTTTTTATGTTCACGCCGCAATCCTCAGACGATGTCGATCACGATCGTCTGTACGACGTTGTTATGATAACCCGCCCCATTGAAAATGAGCTCGGACGGTTGCGACGTGCCCTGTGAGTTGCTCGCGCGCGCCATTACGGACACGCGGCCGGCAGCTCGCGGCACGTACGTGAACTGCCATGTGCGGAACGAATACTTTCCGTGGTTCTCGCCAAGCTCGGCGCTTTGCCAGCTGCGCCCTTCGTCAACGGATACGTCCACGGCTCGAATGCCGTACCCGCCGTCCCACGCAATGCCTTTGATCAAGACCGGTTGGTCAGCCGCAAACCGCCGCCCGTCGCCGACATTGGTCATGAGAGAGCTGACGAGAATCTCGGTGATCGGCGTGGTCGTTTCCGATTCCTGCGAAGTGAATCGATCGATGATCGGAAATTTACCCTTCGGAATGCGATAGGCCGTGTTCATCCAAAAGCTGGCGAGCGGCTGCGACAGCGCACGAATGCTGACAACCTGTTTCATCCAATAGGTAGCCGTCCATCCCGGCACCACGATGCGCGCCGGAAACCCATTCCAGTGAGGAAGCGGAGCGCCGTTCATTTCATACGCAATCAACGTGTTCTCATCCATCGCCTTCCAGGCCGGAATGCTCTTTGCAAAAACCGGAGTACCCTCGAGTGGTGCGCGGTCGCTGCCGTTGAAGGCGATCTCCACGGCGTCTTTTTTTAAACCGGCCCGCGCGAGAATGTCCTTCAACCGCGCGCCTTTCCAGCGTGCATTGCCCATCGCGCCGTATCCCCACTCCACTCCGGGAACGTGCGGTTCCGAGAAACCGCGCCGATTACCGGCGCATTGGCAGACGGCCACGAGTTCTACGGGCTCGAAGTCGTGCTTCAACTGGTCCATGGTGAGCTCGAATCCCCGCTCGGCAGCCTCCCCGCCGACATGGAGGCGCCACGAATCGGCGTCGATGTGCGGGATATTCGAAAGATGCCACCGAACGAAGAATCGATCGTTGGGCGTGATGACATCGTCCAAGTATTGCACCGGCGATTCATAATTCGGGGGTCGGAAAGACCGCTTGATGAGGGGTTGCTTGCCGGGCAGCGTGTCGCGGACAGCGGAATCCACGGTTCCTTGTGGTAGTTCCGCTCGCGCCCGACGCGCCATCACCCCCGCGTTGGCGAGCGCGATGCCGCCGGCTACCGTGCGTAGGAATGAACGCCTAGTCGGCATAGGAATTGCCCAGGTCTATCGTCGAGAAACCAGCTATTAAGATATACCGTCGTCGGCTCACTGCATATCCCTTCCTATGATCCGAAGAGCCAATCGGCTCCTCACCCCCGCCAAACCGCTTGGCGGCAAAACCCACGGTCGGTCATCCCCGATTCGAATCCGGCCGTGGTGCAGTCTCGTGATCTGTGACGCGCCTGAAGTCGGCCGCGCTGACCTGTGGAAAGTACACTCCCTCCGGCCGGCGTACCCACCACTGACCTGTCAGTACGTGCGTGCGTCGATTCGCGAAACGATAGTCGTAGAGTTGTGCTCGCACATATTTGGGAGGGCCATCGGCAAACGGATTGGAATCTAACAACGCCAGCACGGACGGACTTCCTTCGAGCAAGCGCCACATCAGGCTTACCATCCAGGGGTTGTCACGTATGTTGCCGAGAGCGGCGAACCACATTTGCCAGTCAAGCCGTGGCTGGTGCGGGATGTTCCACAACGCAGGCCTGGATAGCGGCCCCGGTTTGTAGCGGAAAACATATTCGCGCCAATCTTTCCCGTCAGCCGAACCTTCGATCACGATCTCAGGTCGAGTGGTTGTCATTACGGCGAATAGCCCATAGGCATTGACGATCAACAATGGCGAGACAGCCTCAGTAAGAGTACCGAGCACAGGCAAATCCGAACGCGTCAACGTCTGCCAGATCCGGTTCACGCCGACCGGCACTACGATAAATGCGAGCGCTATGGCGATGACGGTTGCCGTGCGTCCTGGGTGCCGCACACGCATTTGCGCTCGCGAATCCAACCGCCGCGGGACTAAGCGGCGCAGCGCTGCGTCATCGAACAGAAACACGCACAACAGCATTGTGAGCAAATTGAAGAAGTTGTAGTTACCGGTCAGCACGATCAGTGATTGCAACAGCAGCACGCAGCATGCAGCAACGGCCCGTAATCGTCGCGGCAGGAAGATCAGAAACACAGTGCCTAGCTCGACGACCAAAGTGGCGGCTGTTCCTCCGATGAGGAGCCAGGGCGGCAGTTGCGCGGCATACCACGCCACTGGGGTCGGCAGCGGTTGCGTCCAGAAATGATACTCGAGGGCCGTTAAGTCGTGCCACGTGGGGTCGCCGGACAGCAACTTCACGACGCCCGCCAGAAACAGGTAGCGAAAGACCAACCAGCGGTAGAGCCAGACGACTATCCTCGATCCACTCGTAAGGAACATGGCCAAAAATCCCACCTCGAGCAGCAGCGTGTCCCACTGGAAGCTCATGAAGCTCTGCCCGGCATAGACATAGGAGAGGTAGAGCGCGAACAGACCAAAGAGCGCAGGCCGTGTCCACCTGTCCACGACGACAAGCAATCCCAGTACGGCGCCAACGACCGTACCTGCGACTAACGCGGTGTCGCTCGAGTTCACCCAGAACAGCGAGGGCAGTAATCGATACGCCGAAATGCCAAGAGTATGGCGTGCTGCCTCAAGGTAGTCGCCCACCGGTAGGATCCCGGCATGGCCGATCAATCCCAGGATCTGCACGCCGAGCGACGCAAACGCTGCGACATAGACCGCACCAAACAGCCGTAGGAAAACCCAGCTCACCAGCGCGTAGCGCTCCGCCCGGAGCGTAGGTCCCCATAGAAGTTTCGTGAGGCGGCTAAGTAGACATCGCCGGCGAGCGAGGAATGCGTACGCCCATTCGCTCATCGCCGCGAAACCCGGTACGTGTAAGTAGCACCACCACCAAGCTGTGCGTCCCGGCGCATGACTCAGAAGGCGGAATGTTGCGGCCGCGCCTGAATACACGTGCCCATCGGGTTCGATAAATTGAATGGCTCCCTGAAACAACTCCAGTGAGATCGTTGGAAAATCTGTCGCGGCCTCCTGGTACGGGCGGTAAACGACGCGCTCGCTAGTCAGCTCGTGCCAATAGTTCACCCAGTAGCGGCAGATGGTGCAGTCGCCGTCGTAAACCAGTGTGGGAAGCCCCTGTGACATTCGTCGCGCTCACCTACCGATGGATCGCTCTTTTTCGATACACTCAACCGACAGATTCGCGCCGATTGTCTCACTTGATCAAGTATCCGGAAACCCTCCATGAGCCGTTCTTCTCTCGAAGCGGCGTGACGGTTTCGATTGCGCTGTCCCGCCTCCGCTACACCGTGCTTCCGACGGTGGCACCACCCGCGTCACAGTTCGTCCTCGTCACAGGTGAGAAAAATTGGAGAGGACGGGAGTTTTTATCATCTGACATCCGTCGTTGATTGCTTGATCATCGTGTCAGAGCTTTCATGATGGGGGATGATAGGAGATCGCTGCCAATGACCGAAACACCGCTCAAACATTACTTGCTGGCCTCTGACTTTGACCAAACTCTGAGTTTCAAAGATTCGGGACTCGTGTTGAGCGAATTGCTGGGCGTATCTGGATTTGAGGATCGTGTTGCGGGCCTTGCCCGTAGCAATCTCGTGCAGCAGGGCGGCGAGCTAGCCTATTTGATCCGTCACGATCCAGAATTTCGCGGCGTCCGTCGTGAACATCTGGTGGAGGCCGGTCGTCACGTTCGTCTCAAGAGCGCCATTCCGGCGCTGGTTGACTTCATGGGGCGAGGCACGGAAGGGTATCGCTTTTCCTTTTTCGTCATATCCGCTGCGCCGCGCGAAATCGTCGTCTCAGCGCTGGCCGGCGTGATACCTCCCGAACACATTTATGGCACCGAGCTGGAATTCGACGCCCATTCAGGTGAAGTGCGTGCCATCAAACGCGTGCCCGCCGGCTATGGAAAGGTGTCGGTAATCGAGGAACTCGAGCATCGATTGGGAGTTACACCGGATCGCATGATCTATGTCGGCGACGGCAGTTCCGACGTTCATGTGATGCTGCACGTCAACAACCATGACGGGTTCACGATTGCTGTTTCTGAAAACAAGCAGCTCGCGCGGATTGCCAAGAGCACGGTGATCAGCGAGAACGCATTCAGCATCATGGTGCCGATTCTCGATCAACTGCTGCACTGGCGAACCGGGGACATTCGGGAATTGTTTGAATCCTACGGACTGACGCTGCACGAGTGGGAAAAGGACCGAACGGATCGCGTGAAAATCAGTGAAATCTTGTCCTTTGATGCGCGCGCGGATGCCGAAGCAGTATGAGTCATGTCGGAATCGAGTTATTGGGGTGGGGGGCAACCGCAGTCTTTGTGGGATCGTACTTCTTCCCACGCCCATCCCTACTGCGCGGCGTGCAAATGTTTGGGGCGCTGCTCTGGGTGACCTATGGCGTACTGATAAACGCATCACCGGTTATTGTCGCTAATGCGCTGGTGTTTTCCGCGGCTGCATGGACCACGTTTCGCAAGGTGTCCACACCCAAGATCCTGTAGTGCGAGCGCTCGTCGCGGTGTACTGTGAATGTCTCGTTTGGGTCAAACGTACCGCTTAAAAGCGCGATCCGCGTCGTTACCCCTACGTGGCTCGCCGTCCCTCGACGATTACCTCAACGACCCCGCGAACGTTTTGTTCTTGGGTAACCGAGACCGTCCCTACTGCCCCTGCGGGCTGATCGGCGATCGCCGGCACCGGTAGCGCGAACGCTGCAAAAACAGCCGCAAATTGGCTGAAAGCTGCAAAAACAGCCGCAAAAGTGTAAATAATATTACTGCGCATGCGTAGTGCTCCACGGAAACCCGATGAACTGTCGCAGGCCTACTCTACGTCGGTATAGGTGGCCATTGAGCGTGCACGGCTCGTGCAAGCGAGGTTGAAAGACATCGATTCTGTCACGAAATCGCCGGAATCATTGGGCTGCGGGTGCCGACGTCAATAATCCCTGTCACAAGCCGGCGGGGGCTGGCGGACAATATCGTGGCGGAAGCACAGGCGGCGATTTTCGTACGACGCTTCAGCCGCTCCTGAGTAGATGACACAACGCCTCGAATGCCGGCAACGTTACCGGATCGTTGGCCGCGCTTGTCGCGATCGGATGAGAGCAAAAGCGCGCGATTACTATCTCGGCCCGTGGCGCAATATACAGTCGCTGACCGTGGATGCCGCGGCCCTCAAACACCCCTAACTGGTTGTGAGACACCCACCACATGTTGCGGTAGGAATACCCGGACAGCAGCGTGTATCCGGCTTTTGCGAATTTCATGGGGTCGGATCCGCGCCGAATATCGGCGACGACCTCGGCAGGAATCACCTGCTTCCCCCGCCAAGTGCCCTCGCAACGCATCAATTCCCCAAACCGGCACAAATCGCGCAGGCTTGAGTTCAATCCCCCGCCGCCCATCGCCACACCAATGGAATCGACTGCCAAGTAACCGTCCTCCTCGCAGCCGATTCTGGACCAAATTCGCTCACTCAGCATCTCGGCCAATGAGATGCCGGTGACGCGCTTCATGATCCAACACAGTACTTCGGTGTTGACGGTCTTATACTCGAACGCTGTGCCGTGATCGCCCGCCTTGCGTAACGTGAGCAGGTATTCGTAGTAATTTCCTGGGCCCGCGTAATCTGGGCGCCGCGCGCGAAGGCCGCCGGCGCGCGCGTAGTCCCAGATGTGTGCCTGCGGATCCGCATAGTCTTCGCCGTAATCCACCCCGACCTGCATGTCGAGCAAGTGGCGCAGCGTTGCATCCTGATACGCCGTTGCCGCCATCTCGGGCAGGTAATGCGCAACCGCCTTGCCCTCATCTAATATGCGTTCATGAATCAAAGTCGCCGCCAGCGTGGCCGCATAGGACTTGGTAATCGAAAAACAGGCGTGCGGCCGCTGCGGTTGCAACGCCCCAAAATAGCGCTCGTAAACCCGCGCGCCGCGATGCAGGACGATGATGCCGTCGGTGTAGGTATGTGCGAGCGCGGCCGCCCACGTGTGGCGTTGGCCCTGCAGATCATCAAATGTCAGTGCGTCGATCCTCGCTTCGCTGTCGCGAGTGGTAACGCCAAATTCGCTTGCTCCGCCATTACCGCGCCACACGGCGGCAGTCGGCACCAGCTCGCGCATGTGCGATAAGCTCCAGCGGATCTGCGGGAAATCCAGATACCGGTCGTCTTCGAAGCGGATCCGCTTCGCAAGTGGCGGCGGCGACCCCTGCATCAATCCCAGTGCATTAGGGTCTGAAGCATTGCCGTCCGGATACTCGATGCCGTCAAACACGATCGTGCCGGTGTTCATTGTCGACCTTTGCAAAACGGTTGGATGTGAATCGATTCGCAGGCACTTTCTCGTCGTGCTCTGTCTTGTCGATCATACCAATCGAGCTTCACCCTCTGGGCAATGAATGCCTCGATAATCTGTCATATTCACGACACGCGTCGAAGCGTCAGAGGATAATCTGGCAATGGACAAGGATAGCGACCTCCTGCCGTGGATTTTAGGCGGACTTTCGATAGCAAGCGTAGCGATCGCAATTGCCGTCGGCTCGACCAACAGGACTGCACCAAAGAATTTGAATCTGAAGCTGCGCCGGTGCCAGTCTTGGCGGCCGAGCAAATACAAACCACGGCTCGGCCGATCCCGCCAGGCGCTCAAATCTGGGAATGTACGACGAACGGCCAAAGGACCTTTTCCAATAACCCCTGCGGTGACAAATCCTCACTTCACGAAGTAGGTCCGATAAATGGAATGGATCCAACACCCATACTTCCACCCTCTCGCACATATGAACCGCAATCAGGCTACCCACCCGAGTACTCCTACCCGAGCACGCTAGAATCCGCGGACAGCTCATACCCGGAGCTGGTTTCGATTCCATTCAACGAGCGGCGAAGACCCGAGCATGCTCATCGGCCCTATAAGCACGATCGCGGGCCAGCACCGCGGAAGAATTAGCGTCCAAACCGTGCCGGCGCCCGCCATTGGATGAGGGATTCCCACGTTGACTTGCAGCAATGCCCTCTCGGCTTGAGGATCGATCGAGCGAGACCGCTGGAAGGACTAGGCGGCCGACGACGGTCGATCCTATAAATAGGTCACCGCGCCAAAACTAAAGGGGCCTCATGGCCCCTTTTTTTCAACACAGTATCGTCTATTGTTAGGTTATCCTGACTGCGCAACCCGCGGCGCACGAGCAATATCACCAGCCGACTGCGGAGCCGTGCCGGCGCCGGTGACGTCAACATCCATAAGCACGGATGTAACATCATCGACGCGATGGGCAGCGAGTTCGGCGTTTTTCTTAATTGCCGAGTCACTAACGTGGCCCGCGAGTTTCACGACCCCGTGATGCACTTCGACCCCAATCGTGCCGGTAATGACATTCTGTTCACGATCGAGCTCCGCTAGGACGTCGTTCTGAATTTGCATATCGTTTTTCATTAGGCCATTCCTTCTTAGCTCATCCGCGTGTATGGAATCCTTCCTAATCCGATCAGTGGCAACGCTCGTCGCGATCGCCGCATTCATGCCATGAATTCTCGTGATAGTACCGATGGTGATCGCCATCGTAGTAGCCTTCGCGTGGCGCAATCACGCAACCCAAAACAAGGCCGATCAGTCCCAATAAAAAGCTGCTCTTGGCAATTCGCTTTGCATTTATCATGGACGGTCCTCATGTAAGTGCCGCTACCATAACTCATGCCAATCGCAGCCACAGTCCTCTTGTTGCCGACAATGTGTGTCGCCCAAGGTCCTACAAAACTCCCGAGGCCATATCGATATTGCGCGCCATTAAGTGCGGTAGCGTCCCGACAGGCTGAGTTGCTTATGCTCCAATGAAGTGTCGGTTTCACCATCGGAGATTGTTATGTATATCGGCCTCGGAACGATACTCATCATCGCTCTCATCATCTTTTTTGTGCGCCGGGCGTAAAACGTGCCGCGTCACCATCACTGTACGACATGCTCGAGTCGTTGGGGGTCTGTTGGGGGTCTGTTGGGGGTCTGTTGGGGAGCTGCCATTAATCGGCTACTGAACGTAATTGCTACGACCGGCGTGATGTTTGCCGGTGCGCAAGCGCTTGCCGTCGATTCCATAAATCAGCCGACGATCAGCAAGCGTCAGATGATCGTACAGGTAGCCGGTTGCATGAGGAAGCAAATGTCTTCCAGCAAAACAGTGTCATACAATCAATCGATGAAAGCGTGCAGAGATCAAATCAACAAACGCATGGACAACTCGATCTCTGGCGCTCTAGTGGCGTCCGCCGCTCCAGCGAAGCCGTGAATGATCCGTTAGCGCCCATGAAGCTAAATCTCTCTGTCGGCCCATGGGCGGCTCTCATTGCGGGCATTCTTATACTCGTGTTGCCGCAATTATTGAATTTCATCGTTGCGGTCTACCTCATCCTCGTTGGTGTCACGGGACTCATGAACAAAGGTACGTTTCGCTAGAAACTTCCGCGTTCGCCGGTTGGCCATCTCCTGATTTCAGGACTTACAGGCGGCTGAATTGAGCTGCGTAATCCTCGCGGTCTGAGCTTCAATCATTGCGCGCGCGAAGATCAGCTCAGCACAGGCCGATCTTGCATGTGCGAGACTGCCCGGGCCGCCAAAGAAGCCCTGTTCCACGATGGTGCGAAGCGTCCGATCGCTAACCGCCGCATGCTGACACGCATTGTTCTGGTCGTTCAATTCCACTGTGCTATTCCTCTGCCAATTGTCCGAGGCATCGTTTAACGCCCGGAGCGAGCCAAAAGCTTGCCTTAGCGTTCGGCGCCGCAATGTCGACTGCTACACTATTTGGACTCTCGTCCGTGTGGAACGGCTCAAGGAACAAGAAGAACCAGCATTCCCCTCAGGGCGCGCCATCCATCTTTGCACCAAACGACGACAATCGATCCCACCAATGGGTCGGCGCGCCAATATCATAGGGGGCCCCTCGGGGCTTTTTTTGCGTCCTGTTTCCGGGTTATGTCGCCATCTGAACGCATAAAAGTTGATAAGATCAACGCGTATTGCACATGACCCAGCGCAACCCACTCGAACCGCAAGATGTGCGCGAGATTACCGCCCGGACACTCGCATACTATGAACAACGCGCCGACGAATTTCGCGCCGGGACACGGGATCACGACGTCAGCCAGAATATAGCTGCGCTATTGCGGCATATCGAAGGCGAGCCGCCCTTCACGATTCTCGATTTTGGCTGCGGCCCAGGGCGCGACCTCAAGACTTTAGCGGCACTCGGCCACACGGCCGTTGGACTGGACGGTGCGGCCGCCTTTGTCGCCATGGCGCGCGCCGACACCGGGTGCGAAGTGTGGCAGCAAGATTTCCTTACTCTTGACCTCCCCAGGGATCGTTTTGACGGTATCTTCGCAAACGCGTCGTTGTTTCATGTGCCGTCACGAGAGCTGCCGCGGGTGTTGCGGCAGCTGCGCGCCGCGCTGAAACCGGCGGGCGTGCTGTTCAGCTCCAATCCGCGTGGCGAGAACGACGAAGGCTGGAACGGCATGCGCTACGGCGCTTACCATGACCTCGCCGCTTGGCTAAGTTACCTGTCGCATGCGGGCTTCACGGAACTCGAACACTACTATAGACCCACCGGATTGGCACGCCAACAGCAGCCGTGGTTGGCGAGTGTGTGGCGCAAGTCTTCAATCTAAAACCTCACTCCGCGTGCTCTCGCTCCAGCGGTAATATTTTCGCACGCTATGTCCGCTAGCGCACAGACATCCCTGCAGCTCGCTTGATAGAAAATCTCACGCAGAATTTTCCTGCCGCGCGGAAATAAGGAAGCAACCATGGCAACGCAAACGGATCCGGCACCTCGGCCGAATAAATCGAGATCGAACTCAGTTCTTCGGATCGCTCAAAATGCGCAGCCCGAAATTGTATCAACTACTCTGACAAAAGTGTCCCGGAAAGATGTCGAGCCGCGCACGGACGAGCAGCGCCGCGAACTCATCGCAGTGACCGCGTATTACTTGGCCGAACGTCGTAACTTCCAGCCGGGCCATGAGGATGAGGATTGGCTGGCGGCCGAGGTCAAGATCGGGAGCATGGGTGCCCTTGTGTCTTAGTGGGCAGCAAGAAAAAGGCCCCGCGAGCGGGGCCTTCCAGTACATCGAATTGCTCAGCGCGAGGCGATCGTCAGGCAGCGGCCGCCAACAATTGCCAGTTCTTGGGCATGATCACTGCATCAATCGCGTGAATGACGCCATTCGTCGCGACCAGATCCGCCCTCCTAACGTGGGCCCCATTGACCCTTACATCCGAGGACGCTACCACCGCAGTCAGCGGGCTGCCCTGCAGGGTCATCACGTCGCCTGATTTCATGTCTTTAGCGGAGACATGGCCCGCGATCACGTGATAGTTCAACACTGCCTTGAGCTTCGCCGAATCTTTGAGGAGTGCATCCATTGCGCCGGACGGAAGCTTTTTGAAAGCCTCATCGGTCGGTGCGAAGACGGTGAATGGGCCCTTCCCAGCCAGGGTACTCGTTAATCCCGCAGCCTTAATTCCGGCTGCCAGAGTGGTGAAAATTCCCGCACCGATCGCCGTATCGACGATGTTCTTTGCAGGTGCCGTCTGGTTGGTGCTGGCATGGTCGCTAGCAGGAACGCTGTATGATTGACTCATAAATAACCCCTCGACGTATAGCCAGCGAGAATTCGCCGGCCAACTCAGCTCGTATGCGGCTAAGGGGGCGGAGTATGCGCTGTGTGCATCGCACCTACGGTCAATGACGAAAAGAAGCATTTATTAAGGCCGCTTGACTGAATGGCCTTGCAATCCACGCCTACCACGCGATGCCTTTGCGTGCATTTGCGTTTTCCAAAATTAGAGCGACAACTTGCGACGCGACACCAGTGGCGATCACAGAGTACCTCGTGGGGCCGCTCGGCTGATCGAAGTCAATTTCCCGTACGAAAGCGAGTCCATTCCCGGGTAATCAAGCGAGAGTATTCCAAGGGTACGGCTTTCGGGCTGATCAGTCGTGCACGCGTCGCCTGGTCGGGGTAAATCGCTTCGTCAGTTTTAATGGAGGCCTCCACCAGCGGCAATGACGCGGTATATCCATTGGGATAGTGGATGTAGTTCGTGATCCCCGCCATCACATCCGGCCGCATCAAATAGTTCATCCATATTTCAGCGTTGCGGGGATGCGGCGCGTCCGCAGGAATTGCCATCATGTCCACCGTAATGACCGCTCCCTCGCGGGGCACGAAATATGCGAGATTCGCGCCTGTCTTTGCTTCCTTCGCTCGGCTGCGTGCCGTTGCGACGTCGCCCGACCACTCCAACGTCAGACATATGCTGTTGTTGACCAAATCGGCGATAGGGGCCGGGTCAATGGTGCGCACGAAGGGTCGTATCTTTAGAAGCGCCTCGGAAGCGGCGGCTACATCGCGCGGATCGAGCCGATTCGGATCGCGATCCAAATAAATCATCGCAGCTTGGAAAACGTCCATCGCCGAATCGATGATGGAAATGCCACAATCTTTTAGTTTGGCGGCATTTTTCGGATCAAACAGCAGCGCCCAGCTATCAGGTCGGGTTGCCCCCAGTCGCGCACGCACTTGATCGACGTTATAACCGAGCCCAGTGGTAGTAAACATGTACGGTATGGCGTACAAATTGTCCGGGTCATAAACGGCCAGGCGCCTCATGATATCGGGGTCGGCATTGGTTAGATTGGGCAACTGCGTTTTATCGAGCTTGCGGTAAATGCCGGCTCGCCGCTGTCGCTCGAAGAACGCTCCTGTCGGCAGCACAATATCGTAGCTCGTATGGCCGGTCAGTAATTTGGTCTCGAGAACTTCATTGTTGTCGTACATGTCGTAGCGAACCTTGATACCGGTCTCCTTCTCAAAATTGGCCACGGTATCGGGTGCGATGTAGTCTAGCCAGGAGTAAACATTCAGAATCTTCTCACCGGCGGATGCGCCTTTCGATGGATCGGCTTGCCGGCCGCACGCGACCAGGGTGATCAGCAGTAAAATAAAAGCAGTCATGGGACAAGTTCCAAACACTCGCTGTGCGAGAAATGCCATACAAGATCCTGTTCCTAACGAGCTCGAACTTTCCGGCATCGCTCAGGGCAACCCCGAGGCGTCGCTCCGAGACTCGCCGATTACACCCACGCCAACTTCTTGGAACTGAGCGCCGGCTCCCCATCCCACCGATACGCCACTAACGGCCCATCCTTCGCGACGCTGTAATCCAGGCACGCGAACTGCGGCGAAATCACTTCCGGCTTACCCGTAAACCAATAATGCCCAAACAGCACTGGCGGACCTGAATACGAATACCCTTTCCACTCCTCCGGTAACGGCACATCCGGGATCATGGCAATATCCCCTGGCGGTCCAATCGCCGCCTTACGATACGTTGACAAATCCTCCTGCCACCAACGAACCCGCACCTTATGCCGGACTTTACCGCCCTCGTCCTCAAACGTAATCCCCGCCGGCAATTTCACCTCGGGACCCTTGCACACGACCTCGAGCGCCTCGTAGACCGGATGACCCTTGCGACTCCCGAATAAGATCGCCTTGTCGGTCAACGTGTGATTCGGACCCAACTCCGGGCGGAGCAATTCTATCGATTCTTGATGCCAACACGCATGCACGACGCGTAAACCGGGGAGATCCAGCCACAGTGGCAACGTTTTAAACCAATCAGTGATGTTCTTCTGCAGAGGCGTTCCTTCGACGACGTCCAAAAACGCCTGATGCTGCTCCCGATTTCCCGGCTTATGATGATCCCGCAAGAACTTCCCCGGANNGCCAATCCCGCATCAACCATACGCCGGATTAGATCGACCGTTGCCAGTTGTTTGGGACCGCGATCAATGAGATCGCCGACAAAGATGGCCGTGCGGTTTGGATGCCGCCACGCGCCAGCATGCTCACGGTATCCCAGTTCTATGAGTAGTCCGACGAGTTTGTCGAATTGACCATGCACGTCGCCGATGACATCGAGATTCACTCGTCGTATCTCCAAGAATCGTTGCGCTGGTCCCGGCACCGAGGGCGGTGGCAGAGTTTCATCACACCCCCTCCCCTTGCTTAGGTTTCTGCATCGTAGCCACTCGTCACGCCGACGTCGCATTACTGACAAAGATAAGGAGTAATATTCCAGGGACTAGCGACGGGAGGTTCCTGACATGGACATCGAAACCCGATTACGCAAACTCGAATCCCGCTATCGCGCCGCCTTGAGCGCCGCGGTCGCGGCAAAAGCACATTATCTCGCGCTCGCCGGCGAACGGAGCGCCACACCCGCCGCCATCGAACGAGCAAAATCGCTCTGGCAGCAGATCGATGCACGCAAGCGAACACTCGCAGCGCAAATGGGTGAACTTGAAGCACTCGAAGATGCGGCCGGCTAAGGGACGCCGCGTTCGGATGCGACAGGTTACACCTTGGTCTTTGAAATCCACTCGTCCACCAGCGTCTCTAGCATCGTCAACGGTACGCCACCGTTCTCGAGTACAACCGCGTGGAAGTCCTTGAGATTGAACTTCGGTCCGAGCGCCGCCTTCGCGCGCTCGCGCAGCTCTAGAATCTTGATCTGCCCGACTTTGTAGGCACACGCCTGGCCCGGCTGGCCCATGTAGCGCTCCACCTCGGAGATCACCTCGCTCTCGTTCATCCCGGTGGTACCGACCATGTAGGCGATGGCCTGCTCGCGGGTCCAGCCCTCGGCATGCAGACCCGTGTCGACGACCAACCGGGTCGCGCGAAACAGCTCGGCCTCGAGACGTCCGAGATCGCCGAAGGGATCGTCCTTGTACATGCCGATTTCGGCGGCGAGCCGCTCCGCATACAACGCCCAGCCTTCCGCGTAGGCGGAATAAAGAGGCTGCTGGCGGATCAGCGGCAGATCCTTGAGATTCTGGGCTATCGCGATTTGGAAGTGATGTCCCGGGATCCCTTCATGGTAGGCGACTGTCTTCATGGTCCACGTCGCCGTCTCATGGACATCGCGGAGGTTGACGAAAAAAGTCGCGGGCCGCGAGCCGTCCATCGCCGCAGGCTGGTAGTAGGCGCCGGCCGAGCCCTTCTCTGCAGCAATCGGCACGCGTTCGACCGAAAGCTTGGTCGTCGGCACGGTCCGGAAATACTCCGGCATCCGTGCATTAACCTCATGGAGAATCTGTTCGTACTTGGCGAGCAGCTGCTGACGACCCTCGTCCGTATTCGGCAGCAAAAAGCGCGGATCCTTGTGTAGCGCCTGCACGCGGGCAGCCACTGTGCCGTCGGCGAGGCCTTGCGACTTGAGCAATGTATCCATCTCGGCCGCGACGCGCGCCACCTCCGAGAGACCGAGTGCGTGAATTTCTGCCGGAGTGTAGTTCGTGGTCGTCATTTGCTTGAGACTTTCGGCGTAGTACGCCGCACCGTCAGGCAGGCGGCCGACGCCGGCCCCTTGAGTCGCAGCGGCCGCGCGTTGCGACTCTAAAGCCGCCGTCATGCGTTGGTAGGCGGGATAGACATGGACCTTCAATGCCTCGGCAGCCTGGCGGGCAAACTCAGATTGCCCGGCGGCGTCGATACCCGTTGCGCCTTTCATCCGTGCGACAAACGTCGTCACCAGCGGATTATCCTCCGGCCGTGGAGCCACGGTGTCATTGATGCCGATCTGCGCCTTTTCCAGCAGCGAAATGGGAAGTACGACGCCGGCGTTTGCCTGCCGTAACATCTCGGCGGTCACAGCGTCGAGCTTGTCTCCCGTCGCATCGAGGCGCTTGACGTAATTGCGCGCGGTCTTTTCGTTCTTCACCACGTGCACCGTTTCCAAGAAGATCGGCAGCTGCACTTGCGTACCCCACATCGGCGCGATCGGATACAGACCCTCGGATGACAGCCAATCGAAGCGCTTAAACGCTAGAGCCGCATGGTACTGGTCGAGCAAGATGTCGTAGGTCAGCTGATCTTGGCGATTGAGCCTGGAGCGATCGAAGGCCCGTATCTCTTGGACAAAGCGCTCAGCCGTGGCGTAATCCTCATCTCGTTTCTTGATGCCCACCGCCGCTAGCTTGCCGGAGTGCCAATCCAGGACGGTACCGTCGACGATTCCCACTTGCGTGAACAGCTCTGGATTCTTCAACAGATACAATACCGTCTGACGATTTGCGAGTTCGTTGATCGTGAAAGGCCGCCCGAAGCCGATCCGATATACTGAGTAGCCGCCGACTAACAGCACCACCAGCCCCACCCAGCGCAATACTTTCCAGAACTTCTTCATTGCGGATCGCCCTTTTCAGCTCCATTGATTTGCCATCAAGGTCTCGGGCCCAGCCTTCTTGTCTTCAGGGCAGGTCCTGCAGCGCCGCAAATGTGCCCGGTGAGGTAGCGCTCTGCAGCAGCACGCCCGGATGCGTCGTCACCACGCCGTTCGCGACCGGGTTGGTCACGCCGTTGCTGACGACGATATCAGGCTTGCTATCGCCATTGACATCCGCCACCGCAATCTCGTAGGCGCCCGGCGCCATGTAAATAGTCGCGGCCATAAACGTGCCGGGCACCGCCGGCGCGTGATTCTGCAGCAGCACCGTGACGGTGTGCTTTCCGCCGATGACAATATCAGGGCGGCCGTCGCCATCCACATCCGTGACCACTATCGATTGGGACAGATCCTGTGTAGCAATCGGGTAGCTGACCGGTGCGAGGAAGGTGCCCGGACTGGCCGGATTCTGCAGCAGGATATTGACAGTCGGGGCCATGCCCCCGGTCGGGCCTGGGTCCGTTATCACCAGATCGTTGCCGCCGTCACCGTTCACATCCACTATCGCGATGAGGTTCGCGCCGATCACGTTCGCATTGGCGGACTGCGTGAACACGCTGACGGGCGCCGCATAGGTGGTCGCGGAGGCCGCGCCGGTGTGCAGCAGCACCTTGACGCCGACCGTGTCGGTCAGTGCCACATCCGCTACACCGTCGCCATTCAGATCGCCGACCGCGACCCAGTTGGCGCCGCCCGAATACAGGCTGATGGGTGCCGCGAAAGTGCCCGGGGAAGTCTGCACGAATAGCGAAACGCCATAGTCGGCTGAAACCAGGTCCGGCAGGCCATCGTTGTTCATATCACCGATCGCAACCTGCGAGGCGCCGGGACTTGACAGCACCAGCGGCGTATTCAACGTGCCGGGGCTGGCCTTGTCGTTGAAGAACACGGCCAGCGAGCCGTCGTCAAAGCTCGCTGACACCACGTCCCGCAGGCCATCGCCGTTCAGGTCTGCGCTCGCCAGATAGACGGGCTCAACGCCGTCGGCGACGAACACCGGCGACGCAAAGGTGCCTGCGCCCGTCGAGAGGTAGACCTTGAGGTTGCCAGATCCCAGGGCCGGATCCGGCGCAATCGCGCTCAGGGCAACGACGCTGGCAAAGCCGGTGGCGTTGAAGTCCCCGGTGACCACGCCCTGTGAGAACTCTATTGGCGTCACACCGCAGTCGTAGCAGTTATCGCCGTAGCCGTCCCCGCAGCTGGCCAGAACCGGCAAGAATGCGATCCCGAACAGCGCTCGCCAGGGGTGCAATCGGTGGGTCGAGTACGACATGAAGACCTCCTGGCAATTCATCCTGGCCCGCGGGCTGCGGAGTCGTCGCGCAAAGCGCAATGTCGCAAGCAGCGAAGCGGAAGTCAAAACATATCTCCAAAACGCGACGACGACGGAGTCTTTCGGCATATTCATTCTAGAATGCGATATGGAAGCCTTCATCACATCCATGGCGGGCGTTCGAATTCCCAGGATCATCTATGGGACGGCCTGGAAGAAGACGGATACCCGACGCCTGGTCGAGATTGCGATCCGGGAGGGATTTCGTGCCATCGACACCGCATGCCAGCCCAAGCACTACGATGAAGCCGGCGTCGGCGCAGGCGTCACAGCCTGCCTAAACTTAGGGCTGGCCCGCCGCGATCTCTATTTGCAGACGAAATTCACGCCCGTATCCGGGCAAAATCCTCGCCAGATTCCGTATAACGCGAGGGCATCTCTCCCGGAGCAGGTCGCGCAGTCTTTCGCCGCCTCCCTGCGGAACCTGCAAACCGATTATTTGGACTGCCTCATCCTGCATTCCCCACTGTCGACGGCGGAGCAGACCTGGGCACTGTGGCACGCGTTCGAATCGCTGGTAGATGCTGGCGGGGTCCGTCAGCTAGGAATCAGCAACTGCTACACCCTCGCGGATATCGAGCACCTCTGCAATGGCTCCCGGATCAAGCCGGCCATCGTGCAGAATCGGTTCCATGCCGAGACAGGGTACGATCGCGAGATACGCGGATTCTGCAGTCAACAAAAGATCGTCTACCAGGCCTTTTGGACCCTAACGGCCAACCCGCACGTCCTCGCGCACGCTACCATTGCTGCCTTGGCGTCGACGCATAAACGTACCCCGCCGCAAATCCTGTTTCGCTATCTGGCACAGGCGGGGATTGTACCCTTGACCGGCACTCGGTCCGAAACGCATATGCGCGAAGACCTGTCGATCTTTGAATTCGAGCTCACAGTTGCGGAGTGTCGCGCCGTCGACAGAATATTCATGGAAAAGGCATAATTTAGGGACACTTCATGTCAAAAAAACTTAGCAAGCTCTTAGCACCCGTGTTTCTCGTGTTGGCGTGCGCGGCTCAGGCCGCGGAGCACTTCGACGGAAAGACGTGGTGGGCTACCGTGAAAGTACTCGCGGACGACAAGTACGAGGGCCGGGACACCGGTAGCCCGGGTGAGCGGCAGGCGCAAGCCTATATCGTCCAGCGGCTCAAGGCGCTCGGAGTTGAGCCGGCCGGATCGACGGGCTTTTACCAGACCGTCAAGCTGCGCACCCTGGAGATTCAAGAGGCGGACTCGAGTCTCGCGCTCATCCGGGACGGTCACGCCAAACTGCTCGCGCTCGGGGAGCAAGCTTTCTTCAGCACGCGCATCGCGCCGGCACCACAGCTCGAAGCACCGCTGGTATTCGTCGGTTACGGGCTCAATATCCCGGAGAAGGGCTACAACGATCTGGCAGGGCTTGATCTCAAGGGCAAGGTCGCCGTCGTATTCACGGGCTCGCCCGCCGAGATTCCGTCTGCCCTCAGCGCGCACTACCAGTCGCGTGCCGAACGCTGGAAGGCGCTTAAAGCCGCCGGGGCGATCGGCCTGATCAGCATCCCCAATCCGGCGTCTATGGACATTCCGTGGTCGCGCATGTCGCTGAACCGCAATCATCCCAGCATGGACTTGGTTGGCCCGGAATTCGACGAAACCGCCGGGGCGCAACTCGCCGTCACGTTCAATCCGGCGTATGCAGACATGCTCCTCGAGGGAACGGGCCACACGTTTACCGAGATCGCCGACCTCGGCAAAGACCGCAAAGCCCTGCCGCGTTTCCCTCTGCGCGTCTCGGTAAGCGCCACCGCGCATACGAGCGCGCATGACGTGGAGTCGACGAACATCGTTGCACGGTTGCCTGGAAATGACCCGAAGCTCAAGAGCGAATACGTCGTGCTATCTGCGCATATCGACCACCTCGGTATCGGCGAGCCGATCAACGGCGACCGAATCTACAACGGTGCAATGGACAATGCATCGGGTAGCGCGCTGTTGCTCGACGTCGCGCGCTCGCTCCAGCACTCGCGAACCCGGCTGAGGCGGTCGGTGCTGTTCGTCTGGGTCACGGGCGAGGAGAAAGGCCTGCTCGGATCCAAGTTCTTTGCTGCCCATCCGACGGTAACTGCATCATCGATGGTCGCCGATATCAATACCGATATGTTTCTGCCGATCGTGCCGCTCAAGTTGTTGACTGTCTATGGCCTCGCAGAATCCGATCTCGGNNAACGTGTTCATCCGCAGCGACCAGTACAACTTCGTCCGCCGCGGCGTCCCGTCCGTGATGATCGATGTGGGTTATATTCCCGGGGCGCCCGAGGAGAAGATCTTGAAGGACTGGCGGACCGAGCGATACCATGCACCATCGGACGACACGAACCAGCCGGTCGACTTGGCGGCCGCGGCCGATTACGAAGAAGTCATCCGCGCATTGACCATCGCGGTCGCCAACGACCCAGTACGACCGGCGTGGAAGCAGGACAGCTTCTTTCGGCGTTACGCCACGGGTGGGGTCAACTGAACGTTAACGCGCTGCATCTCGCGCGCCGCCGTTGCTCACCGGCTATAAGACGTATGGGATCAGCGCAGCTACCCGTCGTGCGTAGGCCACGTAAGTCTCACCGAACAGCCGACGCATCCCCCGCTCCTCGATCCGCAACTTCCGCCACATTGCCAACCCCACCAAGGCAACCGCAACGA
>PMMB01000074.1:0-2796 GCA_003165495.1 Gammaproteobacteria bacterium
ATCCGCATCCGGTCCGCCGAGATGGCCGGCAGTTGCGGGTCGAGCAGCAATTTGAGGTCGGCGCTCGAGTCCTGGACTCGATACAGATCCACGACTTCCGTGATCAACTGGTTCAGATCGAAGCGCGAGAAATGCATGTCGGGCGCGCGCGCATACTCGCTGAATGCATTGACCATCTGCTTCATTGCATCGACTTGCGCGACGATGGTATGCGTTGCCCGTTCGAGAATCTGGGCGTCTTGCGCATTCATGCTGCCCAGGAATTTGCGCCGCATGCGCTCCGCGGACAATTGAATCGGTGTGAGGGGATTCTTGATTTCATGCGCCAAGCGGCGCGCCACTTCGCCCCACGCCGCATCGCGTTGCGCCTGCAACAGCGCCGTGATGTCGTCGAACACCAGCACCACTCCGGGCGCGCCGCCCAAGTCGTTGGGCAACGCGGTGCATGCACACATGAGCACATGCTTGCCGGTCTCCGACAACAATTCGATTTGCTCCCGCCAATCCAAGTCCTCGGCGCCGAGATGCGATTTGAGCGCCGCCAGAAACTGCGTGAACAGCGTCGCGTCGCTGATGGACTCGTCGAATCGTTTGCCGACGGCGGCCTCGAGATCTATGCCGAGGATGGCGCTCGCCGCCTGATTCGCGGTACGCACGGTCAAATCCGCCTCGAGCGACACCACTCCCGTGGACAGACGCGCGAGAATCACCGCGAGACCTGCACGCTCGGCTTCCACCGCTTGTTGACTGCGGCGCGTTTCCTC
This sequence comes from Gammaproteobacteria bacterium, assembly GCA_003165495.1. GTDB lineage: Bacteria > Pseudomonadota > Gammaproteobacteria > Steroidobacterales > Steroidobacteraceae > Bog-1198. The sequence goes on from PMMB01000074.1 coordinate 765, forward strand.
ACGGGCTCTGCCCAAACGCTTGGTCATGTCGTTGAATGAGGTCACTAGAAACCCCAACTCGTCGCGCGAAGGCAGCGGCAGCTGGGTGTCGTAATTGCCTTTCGCCACGGCCCGCGTTCCGGCGATCAGGTCCTGCACGGGCTGCACCAGGCGCTGGGCCGCGAAGAAGGCGCCGTAAACCGCGGCAATCAGCGACATCAGCACGACGAAGGTCAAGATCAATACGAAAGTCGACTTGAGCGGCCGGCGCAATTGCACGAGATTCGCGTACTGGGAATAGGAGCGTTGCACCGTATCGGCAAGTTGGCTCAACTGCTGCGGCACCGGATACAAGGCGATCACCACCCGCGCGCGGCCGCGGCCGTTGGCATCGAGCGGCGCAGCCGCGCGGATCACGTAGCCGCCCACCGAGTCCGTGTCCAAGCTCACATAGGGCCGGCCGCGCCGTAGTTGCAGCATCATCTCGTCGGTCGCGGGCGCCGGCAACGTATCCATCGGGCGATCGGAGCTGGTGGCAAGAATTTGCGCTTGCGCGCCCACGATGGTGAATTCAAGCGCCGTGCTCTCGCGCCGCTCTCGATCCAGCGTGCCGATCAGCTCGAGATCCGAACTGGCGGATAAGGTGCGGGCCACCAATTGCGTGTGTTGCAGGAATTCTCGTACCCGCACTTCGAGCGCGGCATGCGAGAGCTCGCGCGTGTCCTTCAGTCCCTGACTCACTTCCAGCTCGAACCAGCTATCGATGCCGCGATTGATGAATTGCAGGGAAAAGTAATAGACGACCAGAATCGGCGCGACGGCCAGAGCGCTGAAAATCGCTACCGTGCGTCCTTTCAGGCGCGACCCCGGGACATGCCTGCGGTAGTCGCGCACCAAGTTCGTGAGCTTGCTGGCGAGCAGCACCAACAGTGTGAGCAGCCCCGAGATATTGATAAGCAGGATCCACGGCAGCCACTTGTCGAACTCGGCTGAATTTTGCGCGGCCGATGCCAGCAGATACAGCGCGACCAGCCACAGCGCCACGCCGAAAGAGCCCAGCACGGTGGCGCCGTACTTACGAATCACGGCTGCAGCGTCCATGTATACCAGTCGCTTTCACGATGCCACTCGTTGACCCAAAACATCACCACGCGCAGGCTAAATGGCACCGAGCCGTAATCGACCTTCGCCCGCACACTCGCCTCATAGCGTCGGTCGGCGCTGATCAGGGCTTTGTCCAGAACCGGTAAGCCGCGTACTTCGGATAGCTGCTCGATCGCGGCATCGACGGTGCTCAACGACTCTTGTTGGCCGCTGTTGTCGTTGCGCAATACGTAGTGCCCGCTCACCGCGTTGTACTGCAAATGGTAGCGCTGGGTCAGTTCGGCGACGCGCGAGTTCGGCAGCAGCTGCCGGACCCGCTCGATGTCGAGGTCGAGTGCTACCGTCAGCGGCACGCCTTCAGCGAGGCCGCGCCGCACGGCGTCGCTGACGGGTAAGTCCAGATGAGCGTTCAGGTGATAAACGCCATCCTTGAGCTGCAAATCAGCGGAGCGAACTTCGAAACGCCCCTCGAGTCCGTCAGCTTGCAGCGGCTTTATCCATAGCGTCGTCGCGATCGCCGCGCACACCAGCCACGCGGACTTCGCGCGCCGCCGCGGCTGCGGTAGCGGCGTTAAGCGGACACTTGGCGTTGGGTTTGAGCGCGCGGCGTTCATTGTTTGGTCAAGGCAGCATAATAGAAGCCGTCGGCACCCGCCTCTCCCGGAAGAATTTGCCGGCCAAATTCGTCCGCTTCGCCGAAGTTCGGCCAGCCTTCCCACGCCTCCGCCGGGAGACTGCTTGCGTCGGGAGTGCTGCGCAGAAACGCCGCGATAAGATCGCGATTTTCGCTTCGAGTCACAGTGCAGGTGGCATACACGAGGCGCCCCCCCGGCGCCAGCATAGTCCACGCGGAATTCAACAAGCGGGCCTGAACCTGCGGCAATTTGTCGATATCCGACGGGGACTTACGCAGACGAATATCGGGATGGCGGCGGATTACTCCGAGCGC
>PMMB01000074.1:2822-5647 GCA_003165495.1 Gammaproteobacteria bacterium
GATGAGTTCGGCGCAAAGGTTCCCCCTGCTTAAGTTTTCGCGAACCCGGGCGAGCCGCAGCGGGTCTATGTCGACCGCCACGACTTTGGACAATTGCGGTTCTCGTTCCATGATGAGAGCGGTTTTCCCGCCGGGCGCTGCACAGGCATCGAGTACCCGCTGACCCGCGGCCAACCCCAAGGGAAATGCGACGCACTGCGCTCCCAAGTCTTGGACGGATACCAGACCTTCCGCAAATCCGGGNNNNGCGCCGATCCCGGCCTCTCGCAGCTTCTCGAGATACTCGTCGGTCGTGGCGCGTTGACTATTGACGCGCAACCACATCGGCGCTTGAGCGTCGCCGGCGGCCAGCAATTGAGTCCAACGCACCGGCCAATCCGCGCGCAGTCGATCGGCGAGCCACACCGGCGAGGCATGACGGGTGGCGGGATTGCGCGCGATATCCGCATCCAAACTCTTGCGCTCGCGCAAATAGCGGCGCAGCACGGCATTGATCAGTCCGCCGGCGCGCGCCGCGTCGGTGATCTTCGCGGTCGCAACGGCTGCGTCGACCACGGCGTATTCCGGCGTCTTCCCATCCTCGAGTTCGTACAGTGCGACCGACAGCAGCGCGCGCACCAAGAAATCCAGGGACCGCACGGGGGTCGACAAGAGGCGGGCCAAGATCGCCTCGTGACGATAATACCCGCGTACCGCGCCGTAACTTAAGGAGCGCACCGATGGCGCGAGTTTGGGGTCGGCCGCGGCAAGGGCATCCTTCAGTGCCGCATCGAGGGTCACGCCCTCACGCAGAATTCGTGCCACCGCGTGTGCGGCCAGAGAACGCGCGCTGGCGGCCGTGGTTTTCATAGCGGCGCGAAGCGTGCGCCGTCAAGCGGCAGTCCCTTGATGAATTCCCGTGCGAAAAGCGGCTTTCGGCCGGCGAGTTGCAGGCGAAGAACTCGCAAAATACCGCGGCCGCATGCGACGTCGATGCCGTCGCGCGTGGCGGCGAGTACCGTACCGGGCTCCGTTCCCGGCACCGTGCCGGCGCCGTGTTCGCGCATTTCAGCATCCCAGATGCGCAGTTGCGCGCCGTTGAGCCGCGTCTCTGCAATCGGCCAAGGATTGAACGCGCGCACGCGCCGCCAAACCTGTACCGCATCTTGCCGCCAATCGATCAGCGCCTCGGCTTTATTGATTTTCTCGGCGTAAGTGACTCCTTCAGAAGGTTGCGGCACTTCACGGACGCCGCCTCTTCGGAGCGCATCCAGCGTTTCGCCTATGATTTGCGCGCCGAGTCGAGCGAGCCGGTCGTGCACGGTCTTGGCGGTGTCGTCCGCGCCGATGTCTATCGCTCGCGATGCAAGCATGGGGCCGCTATCGAGGCCCGCTTCCATGCGCATGATGGTGACGCCGGTCTTCGCGTCTCCCGCCAGCACAGCGCGCTGAATCGGCGCCGCCCCGCGCCAGCGCGGCAGCAGCGAGGCATGGATATTGATGCAACCGAGCTTAGGAGATTGAAGAGCGGCGGGCGGCAGAATCAAGCCATACGCTACGACAATGAGCGCGTCGAGCCCTAAGCTGCGCAAAATCTCCAATGCTTCCGGCGACTTGAAACTGGCCGGTTGATGCACGGGGAGCCCGCTCTCGATTGCGCGGGTTTTGACGGGACTCGCGTGCAATGGCTGACCGCGGCCGGCCGGGCGGTCCGGTTGGGTGAACACGGCGCAAATCCGGTGTGCCTCTCGGAGTGCGTCGAGCGCCTGAACGGCGAACTCCGGCGTGCCGGCGAAACCCAGCCTTAGGGGAGGAAGATCCGTGCTCAAGGCTCAAAGAGCCGGCGCGGAAGCGCCGGGCGTCGTAGCGCGAAGTTCGCTCCCTGTGGATCGCTGCCTACGCTCTTTTTGCAGTCGACGGCGAATCAGCTGGCGCTTGAGTTCGGAAAGGTAATCGACGAAAAGCTTGCCTTCGAGATGATCCATCTCATGCTGGATGCAGACGGCGAGCAGCCCATCCGCATCCATTTCGAAGCTCGCGCCGTCGCGCCCCAATGCGCGTACTCGAATATTCGTTGCGCGCGACAACTTGTCGTAGATGCCGGGCAGAGACAAGCAGCCCTCTTCGCCGGGACCGGAACCTTCCTGCTTCAGCAGCTCTGGATTGATCAGCACCAGCGGTTGATCGCGCGTCTCGCTCACATCGAGCACGATCAATCGTTTGTGTACGTCGACCTGCGTGGCGGCGAGCCCGACGCCCTTGGCCGCATACATGGTCTCGAGCAGATTGTCCGCCAATTGACGCAGTGCGTCATCAACCACCGTCACCGGTGCGGCCTTCTTCCGCAGCCGTGGATCGGGATACTCCAGGATTACGAGCTTTGTCATGGGAGTTATGAGATCAACATCGTGTTTTTGGCTGAAGAATGTTGTTAAAGTTCCGCCGCTGCTTAACTTAATGCCTGTATTGGCAGCGCGCACAGCGTTGCAAACGGCAGCAGGCAGGTCGGCAGTATAGCAGTCGGCCGGCGACATCAAGCTTAAGGCCACGGGAGCGAAACGAATGCATGGTCATCAAATAATTGCCCTCACTCTAGCGGTGGCGGTGCTCGCCGGATGTCAAACGGATCGGCCCGTGACGGCACCGGTGCCGGTGGCGTCCGAAGATACTGCCGTGCAAGGCACCCTTGTCGGTGACGATCGCACGGCGATGGAAGCGGCGATTGATGCGAGCGAAGCAGGGGCGCGGTCCACCGCGGCGCCCTCGACTGAGGCACCCGAAGGCGCAGTGGCTATCAACCCCAATGCCCCGGACCGCTATGTTGTGAAACGCGGCGACACCTTGTG
>PMMB01000091.1 GCA_003165495.1 Gammaproteobacteria bacterium
ATCTCGGTGTTGATGGCCTGTGCGCGACGATGCAATGCGTCAAGGCGCGCGAGCAGCTCGCCGAAGGCAAAGGGCTTGGTCAAATAGTCATCGCCGCCGCTGCGCAGCCCGCGTATGCGGTCATCGACCTCCGAGAGTGCGCTCAAGATCAGAATCGGAGTGCGCTTGCCGGCCTTGCGCAGTACTTCGATGATGGCGAGACCGTCGATCTCTCCCGGCAGCATCCGGTCCATGATGATCACATCGTACGGCTCGCTTGCCGCGAGGAACATGCCGTCGCGCCCATTGCCCGCGTGATCCGTCGTGTGACCGGCTTCTTGCAGGCCTTTGACGACGAACTGGGTGACCCGTTCGTTGTCTTCGACCAGCAATATCTTCACGTACTCTCCCTGAGCAACGGTACCGCTGACTCGGCCGACCGCGGGGCCGGGTCTAGTGTGGCTGCGTCGGGGTGCTTTTGACGGCGGCGGCGCCTGAGCCGCAGGCTGAACTCATCCAAATACAGGTAGACGACTGGCGTGGTAAATAGCGTCAAGGCCTGACTCAATATGAGGCCGCCCACCATGGTATAGCCCAGCGGCTGGCGCAACTCGGAACCGGTGCCGCGCCCCAGCGCCAGCGGCAGCGCGCCGAGCAATGCCGCCATCGTCGTCATCATGATCGGTCGAAAGCGCAGCAGACACGCCTGACGTATCGCGTCATGCGGCGACAGATGCTGTTCACGCTCGGCCTGGATCGCGAAGTCGACCATCATGATGCCGTTTTTTTTCACGATACCGATCAGCAAGATGATGCCGATCAGGGCCATCACGGACAGATCGATGTGAAATATCAGCAGCACGAGCAGCGCGCCGACGCCCGCCGACGGCAGGGTGGAGAGAATCGTCAGCGGATGAATGTAGCTTTCATAGAGCATTCCGAGAATGATGTACACGGCCACCAGCGCCGCGAGAATCAGATACGGTTGGCTCTTCAGAGAACTCTGAAATGCTTGCGCGGTACCTTGGAAGTTGCCGGTCACGGTGGCGGGCAGGCGCATTGAGGCGGATACGCGATTGATGGCATCGACGGCATCGCCGAGAGCCGCGCCGGGCGCGAGATTGAACGACAGCGTCACCGCCGGAAATTGTCCTTGGTGATTGATCGACAGATAGGTCACGTGTTGCGTGTCGTACTTGGTCATCGCCGACAGCGGCACCATCTGGCCCGTCAATGCCGACTTCAGGTATAGCTTGTTGAGAGACTCCGGATCGGTCTGCAAAGAGGGCGTGATCTCGAGTATCACATGGTAGCTGTTGGCCTGGGTGAAGAACTGCGCCGCTTGGCGCTGGCCGAAAGCATCATAAAGTGCCTGGTCGACCGCGGCCGGCTGAATGCCGAAACGCGCTGCCTGATCGCGGTCGATCGTGAGCGACAGCATGCCGCTGCTGGTCTGCTGATCCGAGGCCACGTCGCGCAGCGTCGGCAGCTTCTGCAATGCTGCGAGCAGCTTCGGGGCCCAGTCGTTGAGTTCGTCGATATCCGAGTCCTGCAGCGTGTATTGATATTGCGTGCGCGAGGTGCGGCCGCCGACATTGAGATCCTGCGCCGACTGCATGAACAGAGTCGCACCCGGTACCTGCGCCAGTTGAGGCCGCAAGCGGGTGATGATCTGGTCGGCACTGGCGCTGCGCTGGTCGCGCGGCTTCAGGCCGATGACCACAAAACCATTGTTGACCGGCCGGCTGCCGCCGAGTCCCGTGCCGTAGCTCTCGACGTCCGGATCCTTGGTGACGACGTCCATGAGAGCGTGCTGGCGGCGTACCATTTCGGTAAACGAGACGTCTTGGGGTCCATCGGACAACCCGGCGATGATTCCGGTGTCTTGCTGCGGGAAGAAGCCCTTGGGTATCTCGATGTACAGAATGACCGAAGCTGCGACCGTGAGCAGAAACACTGCCAACGTGGCGCGTTTATGATCCAGGCAAAAATCCAGACCGCGCGTGTACCCGGCCAACAGGCGATCGAAGGCTTTCTCTATCGCCATATAGGCTTTGCCGTGCTTCGCGTGCTTCTCGTCGCGCAAGAACAGTGCGCACATTGTCGGCGAGAGAGTCAGGGCCACGAAGGCCGAGATGACGATGGTCATCGTCATGGTGATCGCGAATTCGCGAAACAGCCGCCCGATGATGCCGCCCATCAGCAGCAACGGTATGAATACCGCGACGAGGGAGATACTGATGGACATGATGGTAAAGCCGATCTCGCCCGCGCCCTTGAGTGTCGCTTCCAAAGGCGATAGGCCTGCCTCAATATGACGATAGATGTTCTCCAGCATCACAATCGCGTCGTCGACCACGAAGCCGACGGCGATGGTCAACGCCATCAACGACAGATTATCGAGACTGTAATTGAGGACATACATCATCGCCGCAGTGCCGAGCAGCGCCAGCGGCACGGTGACGCCCGGGATGATCGTCGCCCAGGCATTTCGCAGGAATAAGAAAATCACCATCACGACCAGCGCGATGGTGAGTGCGAGGGTGAATTCCACATCATGGACCGATGCCTTGATGGTCGTGGTGCGATTGGCAACCATATCCACTTTGATCGACGCCGGCACCGCCGCCAGTGCGTGCGGCAGGAGCGCCTCGACGAGCTGCTCCGCGTCGATGACGTTGGCACCGGGCTGTTTGTAGATCAGCAGCAAAATGCCGTTGCGGCCGTTTTGCCAGGCCGTCATAAGCGTATTCTCCGGACCGTCGACCGCAACACCGATGTCTCGAATGCGTACCGCAGCGCCGTTCTTATAGGCGACAACCACATCGTTCCAGGGTGCGGCTTTGAGCAACTGGTCATTGTCGTAAATCGTCATACTACGTTTCGGGCCGTTGATCGAACCTTTTGGTGCGTCGACCGTGGCGGTCGTGATGACGTTGGCCACGTCCTCCATTTGCAAACCCAAAGCGGCCAGCTTGGTGGGATCGATTTGTACGCGCACCGCCGGTTTCTGCTGACCGCCGATCGATACCTGCGCGATCCCCGGAATCTGCGATATCTGCTGCGCCAGGATATTCTCGGCGTAGTCATCGACAGTGGTGACCGGCAGCACCTCCGAGTGCACCGCCAGGATCAGAATCGCGGAGTCGGCAGGGTTGACCTTGCGGTAGGACGGCGGCGTCGGCAGATTTTTCGGCAGTTGGCCGCCGGCGGCGTCGATTCCCGTCTGCACGTCCTGCGCGGCCGCATCGATGTTGCGATTCAGGTCGAACTGCAAAGTAATNNGCGAATTGATATTCCAGCGGCGCGGCAACCGATGATGCCATGGTCTCTGGGCTGGCACCCGGCAGCTGTGCCGAGACGAGAATCGTTGGAAAGTCGACCTGCGGCAGAGGTGCCACGGACAACAAGGGGAACACGACGAGGCCGATCAGAAAAATACCACCCATCAATAGCGAGGTGGCGATCGGCCGTTTGACGAATGGCGCTGAAATGCTCATGACGCGTTGGTGAGCATTTTGGCCGCGCCGGTGGATGCGGCGGCGGCATTGACGCGCACGTGCGAGCCCGGCTGCAGACGGTATTGATTGCTCGTCACTATGCGCTCGTTCAGGACGAGGCCGTCTTTGATGATGGTCATGCCACCGCTTTCTTCGCCGATCTTCAAGGGCCGCATTTCCACGGTTGATTCGTTCTTCACGACATAGGTGAACGGTCCGTTTGGTCCGAGCTGCACGGCGCTCGTCGGAATCGTCAACGCGCCTCGCTCCGTGCGCACCAACACACGCGCGTTCACGAACTGCCCGGGCCAGAGAGTGTTGTGCTCGTTACCGAATATGGCTTTGAGCTTCGCGGTGCCGGTCGGCTGGTCGATCTCATTGTCGATCAGCAACAGTTTGCCTTCATCGAGTTCGACGTCGCCGTTCCGGGACAGAGTCGTGACTTTGACCGCGCCCGCGGACAGCGCGCCGCTGATGACGCTCACGTCCTCTTCGGGCAACGTGAAAATCACCGAAATGGGTTGTATCTGCGTCACGACGACGATGCCCGTGGTATCGGCCGCGTGAACGATGTTGCCCGGATCGATCAGGCGTATGCCGGTGCGGCCGTTGATGGGCGAGGTGATCCGAGTGTACTCCAGCTGCGTACGGGCATTGTCGATGACGGCCTGATCGACCTGGAGCTGGGCGGTAAATTGATCGACCAGCGCATGCTGTGTGTCGACGGTTTGTTTGCTCGCCAAGTCCTGCGGCTGCAATACCGTGTAACGATCGAGATCCCGTTTGGCGTTCACCAACTGGGCCGCATCCTTGGCCTTGGTGGCAACCGCTTGTTCGAACGCCGCCTGATTCGGACGCGGATCGATTTGCGCCAGCAAGTCCCCCTTGTTGACGGTCTGACCTTCGGTGAACCCGATCTTCTGCAGCTCGCCGTCGACGCGCGCCTTGACCGTCACGGTGTAAAACGCCTGCACCGTGCCGAGTCCCAGCATATAAATCGGCACATCCGCATGCGTTACCGCCGCCGTGTCGACGGCGATCGCAGGCGGCGCATTGCGCGTGGCGGCGTCGGCCGGCGTGTGTACCGATACCCGCCAGACAAACAGCAGCAGTGCCGCCAGAGCGAGCACCCCGATTAGACCGCGTTTGCCGAATTTGTAGAGATCGTTCATCGATGCGTCACCCTTGATGCCACCCACCGCCGAGCGCGGTGAATAGATCCACCAACGCCTGGAGATGTAAATAATTCACTTGTACCAATTCATCTTGCGCGCTGAACAGTGCATTTTCCGTGTTGAGCACGGTCAGAATGTTCACGGTGCCGGCAGACATCTGGGTCTGAGCGAACTCATAGGCGCGCCGTGCCGTAGCCACCGCATCCTGCTGCCGCTTTTGCTGCTCGGTGGTCTGTTGAGCCGCAACCAATGCACCTTCGACATTGCTGAACGCCGTGAGCACCGTCTTGTGGTAGGTCGTCAGCAACTCGGTATAGCGCGCCTTGCTAAAGGCAACCTGGCCGCGGAGCGCGCCGCCATGAAAGATCGGCTGCGTCAGACCCGCGGTGAGCGCGTATACGCGATTGGGCGGGCTTATGAGCGATGTCAGCGCCGAACTCTCATAGCCACCGAATGCGGTTAGCTGGATATCGGGAAACAAGGCCGCCCGAGCGACGGTGATATCCGCATTGGCAGCAATCAATTGTTGTTCCGCTTCCGCCACATCCGGGCGGCGCGACAGGAGCTGCGACGGCAATCCCTCGACGACGGCCGGGCTCGACAGATCCGTCAACGTGCCCATGTCGACGTCGACCGACTCCGGAGTCTTGCCGATGAGCACGGCAAGCGCATACACGGTCTGGCGAAACTGCTGCAGCAGCGGCGGCAGGGCGGCGTTCAACAACGCCACCGTGGTTTCCTGTTGCGCGACATCGAGTCCAGTGGCGGTCCCGGCCGACTGTTCGGCTTTGAACCCGCGAAGTATTTTTTGTCCGTTCTCGAGATTCTGCTGCGCCACTTGGATGCGGTCGCGCAGCTCGAGGGCCTGAAAATAAGTCGTGGCGACGCTGCTGATCACCGTGAGCGCAACGGTCTGCTGATCGTAACGGCTGGCTACCGCGGCCGCGCGCGCGGCGTCGCGCAGGGCACGATTCTTTCCCCAAAAATCGAGCTCGTAACTCGCGCTCAACTCAGGATTGAAAGCGTTGAACACTTGCGGACCTGAGCCTGTGACCTGCGCGCGCTGGCGAGTGGCCGTGGCGCCAACATCGAGCGACGGCAGCAGGGCGGCGCCGGCAATGCGTGCCTGCGCGTCCGCTTCCTGAACGCGGGCGATGGCGCCGGCTAGGTCATCGTTGTTGCGCTCGGCTTCGAATATCAATTCATCGAGCTTCGCCGATCCGAATCCATGCCACCATTCGGCCGCGGGCCATACTGAGGCCGAGGCATCGCTGCCGTTGCGACTACCGCCGGCTGACTCGTGCCATTGCGCTGGCACGGCGATGTCCGGTCGTTTGTAGGCGGGCCCCACGCTGCATCCGCTCAGAAGGACAGATACGCAGCCAAAGACCGCTATCCCAGGGTGTTGCCATTTCATGCTCGCCACCCTGGGCGTGTGGCCATTAAACGCGAGTGGTCGGATTATTAAGATCCGTTAATAGGTTTTCGCCGGTTCCGAAGGAATTTAGGCTATAGTTCCAATCTGAAATAAAGTACCTTACGGAGCTATACACACCCAATGGTAACTATACAAACCCCAACCGAAGCCGAGGACCGACTGGCGCGCGAAGTGCTGGAAAGGGTAACCGCAAAATGGCCGCTGTCTGTCATGCGCGTCTTGGCGGAAGCGAACGCACCCTTGCGATTCTCACGCGTACTCGAACGCGTCCAGGGCATTAGTCAAAAAGTGCTGACACAGACGCTGCGCACGCTAGAGCGGGATGGCCTGATTACCCGCACGCTATATCCTCAGGTGCCGCCTCGGGTTGAGTATGAACTCACGACGCTCGGCGGCGAACTGCTGGTGCAGGTGTTGTCGCTGTGGCGTTGGATCGTGGGCCGGCTCCCGGATTTCGCGGCGCCCGGCGGCATAGAGCACGGCGTGGTCGCGTGACGTCGATGTAAGGAGCTGCCTCAGTTTTCTTTTTTGGTGATCATGAACTCATCGATTTTGCCATCCGGATGGCTGCGTTCGATGGCCTCGAGTCGTGCTCCACGGCACAGGATTTTCCAGCGACGCGTGGTCATGCCGCCGCGCCGAGTCTCGCGTTCAAGCTCGATCAATCGCGCCGGACCCAGCGGGCTCAAGCTCGATTGCAAATCCGCCAGCACCGTTGCCGAAAAATAGAAATTTCCGACGAAGGAAAATAGCCCTCTCTCGACCGTGCCATTCTGAATGGCCTGGAAGAGTTCCCGGACACGCGCCTCTTCGCGTGTCGGGGCAAGCACGATAAAGGCGATGCGGTCGGTCAAGTCGGCCGGATCCGCCCAATCATTGTTGGTCAAGACCACGATGGCGGTCCGCTCCCGCGGCCACACGCGATTGTCGGCGAGGAAGCCCGAACCGCCGCCCGCATGACCGATGCGCAATCGTCCCTGTATGGATTCCACTTCGAGTCCGAGGGCATAGTCCTGCGTACGACCGGACTTCAACACCACCGGTGCGAATTCCGTCCGGTACGATTCCGCGTTGAGAAGCGAGCGGGCGATCAGGCTCAAATCCCACAAGGCAAGATCGCTCGCTTGCAT
>PMMB01000096.1 GCA_003165495.1 Gammaproteobacteria bacterium
CCGGTGCGCAAGAAGCGCTTGCCGTCGATTTCGACCAAGGCCTGGGCACTGTCCTCAGGTTTATTCCAGTAGCCCAAGAACACTTGCGGGCCGTGCGTGACGATCTCGCCGACCTCGCCGGCGGGCAATTCTCTCAAGGTCACCGGATCCACCACTCGCGAGTCGACGTCGTATATCGGGATGCCCAAGCACTGCTTCTTCGGGCGATCGCTGGGATTGATATGGGTGGCCGCCATGGTTTCCGACAGCCCATATCCTTCGTAGTATATGACGCCCATGTTCTCCAGGCGCTGCGCGACCGCCGCGGGCATGGCGGCGCCGCCGCCGCTCAAGCGTCGTATCGAACTCAAGTCGTACTTGGCGATATCCGGGTTCGCGAAGAAGTCTTGAATCATCGTCGGAATGGCGGTCCAGCTCGCAATCCGATAGCGCTGCACGCATTCCGCCGCGGTGCCGCGGTCCCAGCGAGGCAGCATGACCACGGTNNGCCGGCGACCAGCGTGTGCATGGCGCTGCGGTGTGTGTGCATGCAGCCTTTCGGTTCCCCCGTGGTGCCGGACGTGTACGGCATCACGCATAGATCGTCGGGACCGGCCGTCAGTGGTCCGGGGCGCAAGCCGCTCCCGAGTACATCGCGCCACAAAGTCACTCCCGATCCGGCGAGATCCACGCGCGGCGCGGCGATAAAGTCGGGCACCGTGAGAGTGGTCGGCTGCTTCAGATAATCCGAGTACGCGGCGACTATCACCGATTTGAGACTGGAGTTCCGCAGCAGCGGTTCGACGCGCGAATACAGCTCCTGCGACACGATGATCGTGTTCGCTCCCGCGTCCTCCGTATACCGCAGAATTTCACGCGTCAGATTCATGGGATTGAGCGGCACCACGACCGCGTTGGCGCGCAGGATGCCGTAGTAGCCGATGACGAACTGCGGGCTGTTCTGCATGAACAGCAGTACGCGATCGCCCTTGCGCACTCCACATTTCCGCTCGAGGAAGCCCGCGACGCGCTCCGCCTCATCCAATAATTCGGCGAAAGTCACCGCAGTGTCGTAGAACACCAGGAAAGGCTTGTTCGGATAGCGGCGCGCCGACACCTCGGCGTTGTAGAACAGATTAGTGGCCGGCGCGACCAGATTGTGCGTCGCATGAGCCGGCCAGAATTTGAAATGTCGATCCGAGATGCGGCGAGTTCGGGCGGCCGGTCAGCGCTTCGGCGCGGCGACGCCCGGCGTGGCGACACCCTGCCGATAACGCCCCAATTCCAGCTTTCCGATCTGTTCGCGATGCACTTCGTCCGGGCCATCGGCAAAACGCAGGGTGCGCGCGGCCGCGTAGGCAGCCGCGAGCGGGAAGTCGTCGCAGACGCCGCCGCCGCCGTGGACCTGGATCGCCCAATCGATGACCTGACAGGCCATGTTGGGCGCGGCGACCTTGATCATGGCGATTTCCTTCTTGGCGGCTCGGTTGCCCACTGTATCCATCATATAGGCGGCATTGAGCACCAGCCAGCGAGCCTGATCGATCAGGATCCGCGATTCGGCGATGCGCTCGAGCGTTACGCCCTGTTCCGATATGCGCCGGCCGAATGCGACGCGCAGCTGGGCACGCTTGCACAACATTTCCAGCGCCCGTTCAGCCACGCCGATCAAGCGCATGCAATGGTGGATGCGTCCCGGTCCCAGACGACCCTGCGCGATTTCGAAGCCGCGTCCCTCGCCCAGCAGAATATTTTCCAGGGGCACGCGCACGTCGACGAAATCGATCTGCGAGTGACCGTGGGGCGCGTGATCGTAGCCGAACACGGACAACTGCCGCGTTCGCCTGACGCCGGGTGTGTTCAAGGGCACCAGGATCATCGACTGCTGGCTGTGGATCGCCGCGGTCGGATTGGTTTTACCCATGAAGATCAGGATTTCGCAGCGAGGATCGCCGGCGCCCGAGGTCCACCACTTGCGGCCGTTGATCACGTAGTGATCACCATCGCGCACGATGGAGGACTGGATGTTCGTGGCATCGCTCGACGCGACGTCGGGCTCGGTCATCGCGAAGGCCGAGCGGATTCGCCCGTCGAGCAGCGGCACCAGCCAGCGTTGTTGCTGTTCCGGTGTGGCGTAGCGGGCCAGCACTTCCATGTTGCCTGTATCGGGGGCCGAGCAATTGAAGGCCTCCGGCGCGAGATGCGAGCGTCCCATGATCTCGCATAACGGCGCGTACTCGAGGTTGGAGAGTCCGGCGCCGTGCTCAGAGTGCGGCAGGAACAGATTCCACAGATTCTCCCCCCTTGCCTTGCGCTTCAGCTCCTCCACGATTGCGGTGGCCCGCCAGGGATTGCCGTCGTGCCGGTTCTTTTCCATTTCCTCCTCGAAGCGCGGCTCCGCCGGGTAGACATGAGCGTCCATGAAACGCTGCAGTTGCTCCTGCAGGAGGCGAACCTTTTCGCTGTGCGAGAAATCCATGCTTTATCCTTTGTCGACTAAGCGTCGAATGATTGCCGCACCAAGCCCCACGCCTGTTCGGCCAGCGGCCGTGCCCGGCGGCCAGCCTCCAACGCGGTCGCGCTCGAGGCGTTGCCTTGTATGGCGCGCGCCAGCACGCCTTGCAGAATTCCTGTCAGGCGGAACATGTTGAACGCCAAATAATAGGTCCAATCCTGCGGCGCGACCGGGGCGCGGCCGCGGCGGCGGCAGTAGTCCGCCACGCACTCGGCCTCGCTCGGAATCTGCAACGCCGCCGAATCCAATCCGGCGAGACCTCGGAATTGTTCGGCCGACAAATGATATCGCATGCACAGATACGCCAGATCGACGAGGGGGTGGCCCAAGGTCGACAGCTCCCAGTCCAGCACCGCCAAAATTCTCGGCTCATGCGGGTGGAATATCGCGTTATCGAGCCGGAAATCGCCGTGTACGATGCCGGTTTCCTCGTCGGCAGGAATGTGCTTTGGCAGCCACTCGATGAGTCGTTCGACGGCATCGATAGTTTCGGTCTCCGAAGCACGATATTGCTGCGTCCAGCGCGCCACCTGACGTTCGATGTAGCGGCCGGGCTTGCCATAGTCAGCCAAGCCCACGGCGGTGTAGTCCACCGTGTGCAGCGCGGCGATCACGCGCGTCATCTCCTCGTAGATGGCGCGGCGCTCCGTGCCGGCCACCTCAGGCAGCGCGGCATCCCAAAAAAGGCGCCCCTCGACATAGTCCATCACATAAAACACGGTGCCAATCACCGTCGGGTCATCGCATAGAGCGTAGGCCTTCGCCACCGGCACTGCCGTATTTGCCAAGGCCACGATCACCCGATATTCGCGGTCAACGGCGTGGGCCGATGGTAGCAGCTTGCCCGGCGGCTTGCGCCGGAGCACATAACGATGGTTGGCCGACTGCACCAGAAACGTGGGATTGGACTGTCCGCCGGCGAATTGCCGCACGTCGAGGGGACCTGAGAAACCCTCAATGTGCACCTGCATCCAGGCCGCGAGCCGTGCCGCGTCGAAGGCGTGTTGCGCCGGGGGAGGCCGCAGCCCCGCGGCCGGACTGCTCACGCGGCGGCCTTAAGTGCAGCGCCAACGACAGATTGCACCGCGCAATTCATGCAATCGACGCGCCGCCGTCCACGGCAATGTATTGGCCCGTCACATGGCGCGACGCGTCCGACGCAAGGTAGACCGCGGCGCCCTGAAGATCGGTATCCCCGCCGAGACGCCCCAGCGGAGTACTCTTGATCACCGACGCCTCGATCGTTTCGAGCAAACCGCTCGACATCTTCGATGGAAAAAAGCCCGGGCAAATCGCATTGACGCGAATGCCGTAGGAACCCCATTCCGCGGCGAGAGCTCGCGTCAGGTGCAAGGCCGCCGACTTCGAAGCATAGTAAGCGGCTGCTTTCATTCGCGCGCCGACCCGCAGCGCAGCGACGGAGGCGACGACGATGATATTGCCCGAGCGCTGCGGGATGAAACAACGATTCGCGACTGCTTGGCTCAGCATGAAGACACTGGTGGCGTTCAAGGTCATGACCTTGTTCCAGGCTTCGAGCGGATATTCTTCGGCCGGTGCGCCCCAGCTCGTGCCGGCATTGTTGACCAGGATATGGATCCCTCCGTATTGCCTTACCACCGCCTCGACCAGGGCCGGCGTTTGTTCCGGTTTGCTGAGATCATTGACCACGGTCAGGGCATCGATACCCTGCTTCGCAAGCTGTGACTTGGCTTCCTCGAGTTCGGCGGCCTTGCGCGCGCTGATCGCAATTCTTGCGCCCATCTCACCGAGGCCCTGTGCGATCTGCAGACCAAGGCCGCGCGACCCGCCGGTGATGAGAGCCACCTTACCCTTCAGCTCGAATAACTCGCGCACTCCCATCTTAAGCCACCTCGAATAGGCCGGCGGCGCCCTGCCCGCCGCCGATGCACATCGTAACGACCACGAGTTTAGCGCCGCGCCGCTTGCCTTCGATGAGCGCGTGACCGGTGAGGCGCGCGCCGCTGACGCCGTAGGGATGCCCCACCGCGATGGCGCCGCCATTGACGTTCAACCGCTCATCGGGAATCCCCAACTTGTCCCGGCAGTACAGAACCTGGCAGGCAAAGGCTTCGTTCAGTTCCCACAGATCGATGTCGCTAACCTTGTAGCCCGTACGCTTCAAAAGCCGCGGTACCGCATAAATCGGGCCAATGCCCATCTCGTCCGGCTCGCAGCCGGCAACGGCGAAGCCGCGGAAAATCCCCAGCGGTTTGAGGCCGCGCTGTTCCGCCAGCTTGCCGTCCATCACGACCACCGCACTGCTCCCGTCGGAGAACTGGCTGGCATTGCCCGCCGTGACGACCCCGCCGGGTATGGCCGGGCGAATCTGTGCGACGGCTTCGAGCGTGGTGTCGGGACGTATGCCCTCATCGCTCACGATGTTAACCTCGCGCGTCCCGAGAGCGCCGGTCGTCTTGTCGACGACGCCCATGAGGGTCGTCATCGGCACGATCTCGTCCTTGAACTTACCCGCGGCCTGCGCAGCCGCCGCGCGCAGCTGACTGCGAACCCCGTACTCATCCTGAGCCTCTTTGGCAATGTGGTAACGCTTGGCCACCTGTTCGGCGGTTTGCAGCATGTTCCAGTACAGCGATGGCTTATGCTCGATCAACCATGGATCGCGGCGCATATGCGTGTTCGCTTCGTTCTGCACGCACGAAATGCTCTCGACGCCGCCGGCAACCATCACTGTTGCGCCCTCGGTCATGATCCGTTGCGCCGCCAGAGCGATGGACTGCAATCCCGAGCTGCAAAAACGGTTGATGCTCAAACCCGCCGTGCTCGTGGGAAGGCCGGCGCGCAGGGCAATCGCGCGCGCGATGTTGCCGCCCGTGGTGCCCTCACCAAAAGTAGAGCCCATGATCACATCCTCGACTTCGGCGGGGTCGATGCCGGCGCGCTCCACCGCGTGCCGCACCGAATGCGCGCCGAGCGTGGCGCCGTAAGTCATGTTGAAGGCACCCTTCCAGCTCTTGCCGAGGCCGGTGCGCGCCGTAGATACGATGACCGCTTCTGTCACTTAGGCTGTTCCTTTGAATCCGCTGAAGGTCTGGCCTTGCTGGGCCAAACGGGCGAGCAGCGGCGCCGGCGTCCAGACGCCCACGTCGCTGCCGGGCTGCGCCGCGATGCTCTGCAGGGCGCGTGCGATATCGTGCAAACCGGTTTGGTCCGCAAAAAACATGGGCCCGCCGCGGTAGGCGGGAAAACCATAGCCGTTAAGATACACCAGGTCGATGTCCGAAGATCGCTGCGCGATACCGTCCTCAATGATGCGCGCGCCTTCGTTGATCAGCGCGTAAATGCAGCGCTCCACGATCTCCTGCGAGCCCACAGTGCGCGGCGTAATGCCTTTTTGCCGGCGGTATTGCTCGATGATGGCCGTGACCTTTGGATCCGGTATCGGATGTCGCGAGCCCGGCTCGTATCGATACCAGCCGGCGCCGGTTTTTTGACCGAATCGACCCGCTTCGCACAAATCGTCCGCCACGTTGGAGAAGTCACGGCCGGGAATCTCGGCCGCCCGCCGCTTGCGCAGCGCCCAGCCGATATCGAGGCCGGCCAGATCGCCTACGCGAAACGGGCCCATCGCCATGCCAAACTCCTGAAGTGCCGCATCGACCTGCTGCGGCAACGCCCCGGCCATGATCAGATCGTGAGCGGCCGCACCGTATCGCGCCAGCATGCGGTTGCCGATGAAGCCGTCGCAGACGCCCGACACCACCGCGATCTTGCCCATGGTTTTGGACAAACGCATGGCCGTCGCCAGCACGTCTTTCGCCGTCTTGGCGCCGCGCACCACTTCGAGCAAGCGCATAACATTGGCCGGACTGAAGAAATGCAGTCCGATCACATCCTGCGGACGCCGCGTGAAGTTCGCGATGTCATTGAGATTCAACGCCGAGGTGTTGGAGGCGAGTATCGCGCCTTGCCGTACTACCCCGTCCAATGTCTCGAAGACTTGGCGCTTGACCTCCATGCTCTCGAACACGGCCTCGACGATCAAATCGACATCGCGCAACAGGGCAAAGTCCAATGTCGGGGTGATGAGCGCCAAACGCTGTGCGAGGCTAGCCTCGTTGAGCGTGCCCTTGCGCAGCGCGCCCTGGTAATTTCGGCGGATGTTGGCGAGTCCACGGTCGAGCGCGTCCTGCTTCGTCTCCAGCAGCACGACCGGCAAGCCGGCGTTGATGAGGCTCATCGTGATGCCTCCACCCATGGTCCCGGCGCCGATGACGCCGACCTTGGCGATTGGTCTCACCGGCGTGTCATCCGGCACGTCGAGGATGTGCGAGGCCGCCCGCTCCGCTTGAAAGACATGACGCAGCGCCGCCGACTCGGGCGAGAGCATCAACGTGGTGAACAGTTCCCGCTCCCGCTTGAGCCCTGCGTCGAAAGGCTTCTCGACCGCCGCCGCGACCGCCTCGACGCACGCCAGGGGCGCGGGGTATGGACCCGCCGCGGCTTTGATCATATTGCGCGCGAACTGAACATAGGCCTCGGCGTTCGGCATATCCAGCCGCAAGTCGCGCACTTGGCGCAGCCCCAACCCTTCCGCAATCACCCGGCGCGCGAAGATCAAGGCGTGCTCCAACAAGTCGCCGTCGCCGAAGGCGTCGAACAGGGGCGTGTCGCGCAGCTTCTCTGAAGGCACGGTCGCGCCCGAGACGATGATATTGAGCGCCGCTTCGACGCCGAGCAAACGCGGCAGCCGCTGAGTGCCGCCGGCGCCGGGCAATAACCCTAGCTTGACTTCCGGCAGCGCAATTCGTGCTCCCGGTATGCCCACTCGGTAGTGGCACGCAAGCGCCAATTCGAGACCACCGCCCATGCACACTCCGCCGACGGCAGCGATCACCGGTTTGGCGCTGGCTTCGACCTCGATTATCACGGTCCGCAGGTTTGGATAGGCAACCGCCTTGGGTGTGCCGAATTCACGAATATCGGCGCCGCCGGAAAAGCCCGCCCCCGAACCGATCAACACCATGGCTTCGATGCCGGGATCGCCTTTCGCGCGCTCGAGGCCCGCCATCAATGCCTCGCGCAATTCATGTCCAAGACTGTTGACCGGCGGATTGTCGAGCATGAGGACAGCGATGCCGTCCTTGACCTCGAAACTCAGCTTGTTAATGCGCATTCTCAATTCCACTGTGCAGAACTGAGTTCCGCCCTAAGCATGTAATGTAGCAGCGTCAGCCACCCGTCATCCACTCATATTCGTTCGAATGCCAGCGCCGCACCTTGTCCGACCCCCACACACATCGTGGCCAATCCATACCGGCCCGAACGGCGCAGCAACTCCTGCACTGCCGCCCCGGCAATGCGCGCGCCGGACATGCCCAAGGGATGACCCAAGGCGATTGCGCCGCCATTGACGTTGACGTGTTCGGCGTCGTCGGCAAAACCCAACGCTCGCACGCACGCCAACGCCTGCGACGCAAACGCCTCGTTGAGCTCGATCACATCGAAATCGGCGACCTTCAGTCGCAACCGATTCACGAGCCTATCCACCGCCGGGATCGGACCCACCCCCATAATGCGCGGCGCGACTCCCGCGGACGCAAAGCCAAGCACGCGCGCACGGGCCCTCAAGCCGTATTTCTCGACGGCCGCGCCAGATGCCAATAGCAGAGCCGCTGCGCCGTCGTTGATTCCCGATGCGTTCCCGGCGGTGACGGTGCCGCCGGTACGCACCACCGGCTTGAGCTTTGCCAGACCCTCCAGCGTGGTCTCCGGCCGAAGTTGCTCGTCGCGGTCGACGACGTGAGCAGCCGCGCCTTTTGCCTGCGGGACCGCCACCGGCACGATTTGCTCGGCGAACACCCCGGCTTCCTGGGCGCGCGCGGCGCGTTGTTGCGAGCGAAAGGCGAAGGCGTCCTGATCCGCGCGCGATACGTCGAAGTCCGCAGCGACGTTTTCGCCGGTTTCAGGCATCGAATCGACGCCGTATAGAGCCTTCATCTGCGCATTCACGAAACGCCAGCCGATGGTCGTGTCATAGATTTCCGCCGTGCGCTGGAAGGCCCGCTCTGCCTTGCCCATCACGAAGGGAGCGCGCGTCATCGACTCGACTCCGCCCGCAATGGCGAGTTCGATTTCGCCGGCGCGGATCGCTCGAGCCGCTGCCGCCACCGCATCCAATCCGGACGCACACAATCGATTGACCGTCATGCCGGGCACGTGCGCCGGCAGTCCGGAGAGCAGCAGCGCCATGCGCGCGACATTGCGATTGTCTTCTCCGGCCTGGTTGGCGCAACCCATGAACACTTCATCGACGGCCTCGCCGATCGCGCTGTTTCGGGCGAGCAGATGTTTGATCGCGGTCGCCGCCAGATCATCGGCGCGCACACGCGATAACCCGCCTTCGTAGCGGCCGATCGGCGTTCGCACAAAATCACAGATAAAGGCTTCAGTCATCTAGCTGCCTGGATTGGCCACCGCAGTGCGGACACATGCGATTAGCAGGTAGGGTCGCAGTATAGGCCCCCGCCAAGTCCTTCACACAACGTTGTTGGGATTTGAGCGCGTCCGGCGGAGAATAAGAGCGTCCACGGCGATCAACCGATCGCCTGAACAAACGATGGGATTGACATCGGCCTCGAGAATATTGTCGCGCTGATCCGCCGCGAACTCCGACAGACGAACGATGATGTCAGCGAGGCGAGTGATATCGACCGCCGCGCCACCGCGGAAGCCGTCGAACAAGGCAGCTCCGCGGAGGTTACGCAGCATGCGGCTCGCCTCGTACGCGTTGATGGGCGCCAAATCGACGGCGGAGTCGCGCAACAGTTCCACCAACACGCCGCCGAATCCAACGACGATCAACGGCCCAAACCCCGGATCGATTCGGACGCCGGCGAGCACTTCGACCCCTTGAGGCGCCATGGGCTGTAGCAGCACGCCGCGAATGTCTGCCTGCGGCGCATACGCCTTGGCATTGGCCGTGACTCGATCATAGGCTGCACGGAGCTCAACATTCGAGCGCACCCCGAGTGTGACGACCCCCGCTTCCGTTTTGTGCACGATATCGGGCGACTCGACCTTGACCGCCAATGGAAATCCGAGTCGCGAAGCCGCGGCAACGGCAGCGTCTGCGGAATCAACAAGGATTTCGCGAACCGCCGGGATGCCGTAAAGATCTAGAATCGCCTTCGACTCGCGTTCAGTCAACTGGTCGCGCGACGCGTCCGCGATCATTCGCGCGGCTGCCGGTGCCGCGGCCGCGTCCGAAACGCGAATCAACGTGCGGTCGCCGCGGGCGAGCAGATCGGCGCGACGATGCCAGGCAGCCAATGTGCGAAAACATCGATCCATCGAACGGAAGAGCGCAATGTGCGGGTCGACCTCGGCGTCCAACGCACCCGGTCCCTGCAGCCATCCGGATACCAGCACATTGCAGGTGACCTTGCCGTATTGTTTCGACAATCGGCTAAAGGCCGACACGCGCGGCTTATGCGAATCGTAGGCAAGCGTCTGCGGCACGACGAGAGCGCCATAGGCCGGATCGGACAGCAGCGCCTCACCGCAGGCCCACATGGATTGTGGATTGTTGACCACCTGCCCGGTGACGTCGCACGGATTGCGCGCGGACCCGAAATCCGGAATGTTCGACTCGAGCACGCGCCTGACGTCCTCGCTGGGTTGTGGCAGTGAAACGCCGTGTAACTCGGCCTTGTCGGCGGCCATGATGGCCGCGCCGCCGGACGTGGCAATCACGGCAATGCCGCGGGCCTTCGGCGGCGGCGCCTTCGCGAAAAACGCCGCGGCCTCCATGAGTCCTTCGAATTCCTCGATCACGATGGCGCCGCCCCGCTCGAATGCCGCACGGTATGCCATATCCGAACCCGCCAAACTCCCGGTGTGCGAAATAGCCGCGGCGGCGCCCAGCGTTCCGGTCGCAATCTTGTTGACCAATAGCGGCTTGCCGTTGCGCCATGCGATTTGCGCGGCTTCCAGCAGGCGCTGCGGATAGGTCATGCCTTCGAATGCGCAAGCGATGGCTTGGCAAGCCGGTTCGTCGGCAAGGTAGGCGACGAGGTCTGCCACGTCGACATCCGCTTGATTGCCGGCGGAAAACGCATGACTGACGGACGAACCGCATTCGATGGCTTGAGCCAGGGACTGCGACAACGCTCCGGACTGGCTGGCAATACCGACCGAAATGCCTCGCATCTCTCGTGGCGCCGGATATTCGGAAAACGAAATGCGCGCGCGACGCAGATAATTCGCGATACCCAGACAATTCGGGCCAAGGATTTTCAAGCCCGACTCGCGCGCAATGTCGCAGAGCCGTTGCTGCTCTTCGACGCGCGCCGGCAGCTGCGTTTCGGCGTAGCCGGACGCGTACAGAATGACCCCGCCGGCGCCAACGTACGCAGCCTCGCGCACGATGTCTTCCGCGGATTCGCGCGGCACCGTGACGGCCACGCAATCCGGAACGACGGGTAGCGAGGCAATGGACGGGAAGCAACGCCGTTCCCCAAGCTGAGCGTACTTCGAGTTCACCAGATAGATGTCGCCATCGAAGCCGGCCAGATTACCAAGCACTCGGTTGCCGAACGAACCAACCTTTGGAGAGGCCCCGACGATGGCAATGCTCTTCGGATTCAGCACACGATCGAGTTCAGCGTGCCGATACACCGATCGCATCATGGTGAAATCGTGTTTCACATTTGCTCTTTAGTTGCCTATGGCGGGATAGCAGGGTAATACTAATCTACAACTCGAGGGACCGGATCGTCATGGACAATCAGCCGCGCAATTGGAATCGCTGGGGAGCGGACGATCAGCGAGGCACGCTCAACTACATCACCGCAGAGAAGCGTCTTCAGGCCAGCAAACTGATCCGGACCGGCAATGTGTATTCATTGGCGATCCCCTTGCGTGCCGATGCGCCCATCTGGCCCACCCGCCACAAGAACTGGCACATCGCCACCCATCGCAATACGCTTGGGCCCGGTCCGGGTGGCGCGGAGGACGTGTTGATGATGCACACGCATGGCACGACCCACATCGACGCTCTGTGCCATGTGTTTCGAGACGGCCGGATGTACAACGGCTATTCGGCCGCCGAAACGATCACCTCTCGGGGCGCGGAGCGCAATTCGATTTGCAATGTCGACGCGATCGCGACGCGAGGCGTGTTGCTCGACATAGCCAAGTATCACGGTGTAGCCCACCTGGCAGCCGATCACGAAATTACTCCGGAAGAAGTCGAGGCTGTGGCCGCCGCACAAGGCGTTGCGATCGGCAGCGGCGACGCGATATTGTTTCGCACCGGCTTCATGCAGCTTTGGCAGCGCAATGCCGAAGAATATGATCGCGCGCAGCCCGGCGTGAATCACGCCGTGGCGCAATGGGCCGGCGATCGGGAAGTGGTTCTTCTGGGCGCCGACAACAGCGCCGTGGAAATTTTCCCCACAGTAGCGTACCTGCCGGTGCATCAGGAATTCATTCGCGACCAGGGCGGTTATCTCCTTGAACTGTTGTACCTGGACGAACTGGCCCGCGATCAGGTCTATGAGTTCCTGTTGGTGGTCGCGCCGCTGCGCATCGACCGCGGCCTCGGCAGCCCGATCAACCCCATCGCATTGGTCTAGTCGTTGACAATTATATGAACACACTACAAGGCAAGATAGCCCTCGTCACCGGTGCGGCCAGCGGCATCGGACGTGCCAGCGCATTGCTGTTCGCATCCGAGGGCGCTGCGGTCGTGGCGCTGGATTGCGCCGCGGAAGTCGAGGCGACCGCGTCGGCGATTCGATCGACCGGCGGGCGCGCCATTGCGCTGATCAGGGATTCCGCGGCGGAGGAAGATGTTGCCGGCGCTGTGACCCTGGCAATCAAAGAATTTGGCGGTCTCGACGTGTGCTACGCGAATGCCGGCATCAGCGGCGGCATGGTGCCGTTCTTCGAGGAAACCGTCGAACGCTGGGAGCAGGTTCTCAAGATCAATCTGATCGGTACTTTTCTTGCGGCCAAGTATGCGGCCCTCTCGATGGTCAAGCAGCGGCGCGGTTCAATCATCTGCACGGCATCCGTCGCGGGGTTACGGTCCGGTGCCGGCGGCATGCCCTATAGCGCCAGCAAGGCCGGCGTGATCAGTCTCGTGCAAACTGCAGCCAACCAACTCAGCGGCACGGGTGTACGCATCAACGCCATTTGTCCGGGCCTGATTGAAACCGGAATGACTCGTCCGATATTCGAACAGGCGCGCGCCCGCGGCAGCGAACGTAAAATCGGACAGCTCAATCCCTTGCGACGGCCCGGAATTCCCGATGAGATCGCGCAGACAGCGCTGTTTCTGGCGTCCGACGCCTCGTCCTATGTCAATGGCCAGGCCATCGCTGTGGATGGCGGTCTGTCTACGTCGCACCCCATCGTCATCCGCCGCGATTGATGAGTGGATCTCGACTACCCGCATCAGTACACAATACTGCCGCGAGCCGCCAGAACTTTTTATTGCGGATAGCGAAGTCGTTTTTCCTATGTCAGACTCGGCTGAAATAGAGTGAGTACTTCGCCCTGCCGTGGGATGCCAAACAATGCGACTCCGACTGAAGCTGCCGATCGTCTTGGTGAATGCTCTTACGATATGCGCATTGTTGGTCGGACCCGCCGGCGCGGAACTCCCGTCGGATAGTGAGCGCGGACCCCAGGTGGCGACGCTGACGGTACCCGCATCGAAACACTGGGTGTGGGTGAACGATTTTGTGTTTCCCCACATGGCCGACGGGATGGCGTATCTGATCGATGGCGACTCGGGCCGATACTTGGGGACTCTCAGCACGGGTTATAGTTTCGCGCATGTACTTCTTTCTCGCGACAGTAGACTCATCTATTCGCCGGAAACCTATTTCGCGCGTGGCACGCGCGGCAAGCGCACGGACGTCGTCACCTTGTACGATGCGGGGACGCTGAAGGTGGCCGGCGAAATTGCGATACCGCCCAAGCGCTCGTCCAACCTGCCAATGATCGCCAACGCGGTATTGACCGACGACGATCGTTTCCTTTTGATCTATAACTTCAATCCGGCGCAGAGCGTGACGGTCGTCGATACTACACTTCGCAAGTTCGTTCGCGAAATCGAAACCCCGGGATGCGCATTGGTTTATCCAACCGGGCCGCGCTCGTTCTTCTCGGTATGCGGCGACGGCTCATTGTCGCTCGTCGATCTCGACGATAGCGGAGCCGCGCACCAGAAGCGCTCGCAACCCTTGTTCAATATGGCCGCCGACCCGGTAACGGAAAAGGCCGTCCGGATCGGCCGTGTCTGGTATTTCGTTTCATTCGCTGGGCGCATCTATCCGCTGACAGTCGGGCCGCAGCAAGCGGCGATGGGACAGTCCTGGTGGCTGACATCCGACGCGGAGCGCAAGGCGGACTGGCGTCCCGGCGGCATTCAGCAACTCGCGGTGAACTCCCAAAAGTCCCAGCTATACGCCATCATGCATCGTGGCGGAGTCGAGACGCACAAAGATCCGGGCAAGGACGTTTGGGTGTTCGATTTATCGACCCGACAGCGCGTGCAGCAATTCGCCCTGAAGAACTTGGCAAGTTCCATCCAACTCTCGAGCGATTCGCAACCGCTGCTATACAGTATCTTTATCGACGGCACGGACCTCGACATCTATGACGCTGCGAGCGGCAAGCTATTGCGATCCGTTGAACATGTCGGTACGACACCGACGATCATGGTCACGCCCTAGAGTCGTTGCCGTGCTCGATCCTGCATTCGGATATTTGATCATCGCCGGCATTGCACTCCTATTCGCGAGCGCGGGAGTACGTAAGTTGCAAGGCCTCGCACGCTTTACGGAGATTTTTGCGGCCTATCGCGTGCTGCCCAGTGCACTGGCGCGACGCGTGGCGTGGCTCATCCCCTGCCTCGAACTTAGCATAGCGATAACCCTGTTGTGGGGACCAAGCCGACGCATGGCGGTTATATCCGCCATCGCCGTCTTGGTCGCGTATGCGTCGGGCTTGGGCGTCAATCTGCTTCGCGGGAGGCGCGATCTTGATTGCGGTTGCAGCGCGGCTCGCGACCGCCGGGCGATAGCGGCATGGATGGTTTGGCGCAACCTCATTCTCGCGGCCGCTCTTGGAATCGCCACATTGCCGTGGTCGCCCCGCCTTTTCAACCTAACCGACTTCCTGACAGTCATCGGCGGACTTATCGTCGGCGCTACGCTCTACGCGGCTGTCGATCGATTGCTCGGCGACGTTGCGCCGAAGGCCATGAGTCTAAGGAGTACGTCGTGACGGCACTCGTTGTATCCAATGTAACGCTTTGGCTCGTCGTGATAGGGCTTGCCGTCGCATTGCTGGCGGTCGT
>PMMB01000136.1 GCA_003165495.1 Gammaproteobacteria bacterium
GCGCAGGCATGGCCGATCGCGCGTACTTTCTGCCGCAGGCGTGCAGCCTTGCGCGGATCCGCCGGCGCATCGGGAGCGGCAAATTCCATATAGCTCGACGCGCGCAGGCGCCCGGCCATCGGAGTGATGAGCACGTGCTCGCCGGTGTACACGACAGGCGCATCCAGAAAAGGCACTTGTCCTGGAAGTTCGATGTGGTAACCCCGCACTGCTTGCAGCGGCGCATGCAACCCGAATGGCGCAAGCAGCGGCTGCGCGCCCATGCCGGCGCACACCACGGCACCGTCGACCAGGAGGGGCGGTTGTTCACTGAGCACCTCGATCTTGTCGCCGCGCGAACGCAATGCCCGCACCTCCAGTCGCCGAAACGTCGCGTGGCGCGCCACGGCCGCCGCCGCGAATGTCCGCACCGCCTCCAGCGGGTCTATCACATGCGCCGAGTCTTCAAACCACAAACCAGCGGCCATCTTGGCATGCGCCGCGCGTTGCAGGGGCAAGAGTTGCTCTGTGGAAACCTCGCGGGTCTTGACGCCCAGTTGCGCCATCACGCGCGCTTGCGCGCGCATGAGAGCTTGGGCCTTAGAGCCAAATCCGATCTCGTAATGCCCATGCCGGCGCAATAGTTCCGGCCGCCCGATTTCCTCGAGCCAGCGCGCCCAAGTAGCAGCGGCGGGCAGCACGAGCGGCGCCAATTGACGAGTGTTTTCGGCGCGCCGAAAAGCCGCCGCCGCGAAGCGCCGTATCCAGGGCAACATGCGCAGCACCTGCCGCGCCGGTAGATCGAGCGCCCCGTCGAAGCAAAAGAGCTCGCGCCAAAATCCGAACAGCAGGCCCGGGGAAGGCAGCGGTTGCACCAGCTCCGCGGCGATGTGGCCGACGTTGCCGAAGCTCGCCCCTGCGACGCCCGGTTCGGCACGATCGAGCAGCAAAACTGCGCGTCCTTCGCGCGCCAAGGCAAACGCCACGGCCGCGCCGATCACCCCGGCGCCGATCACCGCGATCGTGTCTTGCTCGCTCATGGCCATACCGTATACGATCTACGATCCTACAAGCAACGCCCGATGACCCCAAGGATCCCATGGCTACTTCCGTTTCCTGCACTTGGTCCGGCGTTTTTCCAGCCGCCACGACCCAGTTCGATCCCGCCCTGGAAATCGATTTACCGGCTACGCAGAGGGTGCAAAAAGCCCTGCTACAGGATGGCGTCCACGGCCTGGTACTGATGGGAACGGTCGGGGAGGGCAATTCCTTGACCGCCGAGGAGAAGCGCAGCGTACTTCGCGCCGCGGTCGAAGTGAGCGAGGGCACGGTGCCCGTCATTGCCGGTGTCTCGGAATTCACCACGGCCGCGGCAGTGCGCTTCGTCCGCGATGCCGAACGCATCGGCGCTGCCGGCCTCATGGTGCTGCCGGCGATGGTGTATGTGCCGACGCCCGCCGAGCTTGAACATCATTTCCGGACGGTGGCGGCAGCGACCGGGCTGCCCATCATGCTCTACAACAACCCCCCTTCGTATCGGGTGAACATCGACATCCCGACGCTCCATCGTTTGGCGGATGTACCGAACATCGTCGCGATCAAGGAGTCCGCCGCCGATTCGCGCCGCTTCACGGACATCATCAACGCGTTCGGCGAACGCTTCACGCTCTTCGCAGGACTCGACGATGTGGTCTTCGAGGGGTTGACGCTCGGCGCCAAGGGTTGGGTCTCCGGTCTCACGAACGCTTTCCCGGTGGAATCGTTGCAGCTCTACGCAGCACTGTGCAGCGGCGACCTCGAGCGCGCACGCAGGATTTACCGTTGGTTCATGCCGCTGTTGCACTTGGATTCAGAGCACGATCTGGTTCAATCCATCAAGCTCGCCGAACAGATCATGGGCCGTGGTTCGGAACGGGTGCGCCCGCCGCGGCTGCCGCTCGCGGGCGAGCGCCGCGCCGCCGTGATCGCGATGATCGAGCGCGCGCGCGACTCGCGTCCTCAATAATGCCCACGATCCGCGTCATCGATTCGCACACGGGCGGCGAGCCCACGCGCCTCGTGCTCGATGGCGGCCCTGACTTAGGTGAGGGTCCGCTCGAGGAGCGCGTGCGGCGCTTTCGCGAGCACTTCGATGCCTATCGCTCGGCAATCGTGAACGAGCCGCGGGGCTCGGATACGCTCGTGGGTGCGCTGCTCGTCAAACCCCACCGCGCCGACTGTGCGCTCGGCGTGATCTTCTTCAACAACGTCGGTTACTTGGGGATGTGCGGGCACGGTACGATCGGTTTGATCGCATCCTTAAGCTACGCGGGCGACCTTGCTCCGGGGGCGATCAAGATCGACACGCCGGTCGGCGCCATCGAGGCGAGCTTGAGTGCGGATGGTGAGATCAGCGTGGACAATGTGGTGAGCTACCGCTCGGCGCGCCAGCTCGCCGTGAACGTTCCCGGAATCGGCGAAGTGATTGGCGATGTTGCCTGGGGAGGCAACTGGTTCTTTTTGATATCCCAGCACGATCAGATCATCGATCTGCAACACGTCGACGCCCTGACCGATTTCACCTGGCGCGTGCGCGCGGCGATCAACGCTCAAGGACATCCGCTGGTCGATCACATCGAACTATTTGCACCCTCACTTAAGCCTGGCGCACACAGTCGCAACTTCGTGCTCTGTCCCGGCAAGGCCTATGACCGATCGCCCTGCGGCACGGGGACCAGCGCGAAGCTTGCTTGTCTTGCCGCGGACGGCAAGCTTCTGGAAGGCGATTCGTGGGTACAGGAGAGCTTTATCGGCAGCACCTTCGTGGGCCGCTTTCGCTGGCGGGATCGCGCCAAAGGCGAGATTGTGCCGACCATCACCGGGACAGCGCACGTGACCGGCGAGACCGTGCTGCGCCTCGATCCCAAAGATCCGTTCTGTTGGGGCATCCGCGCGTGAACCCACCCCTGGTTCAGTCGATGACCAGCCAGCTCATCGTACGCTTTCGCGACCGGATCCTGGCGGGTACCTATGCTCCAGGGTCCGCGCTGCGCCAAGACGTCCTTGCCTCTGAATTTGGCACCAGCAAAATTCCGGTGCGCGAGGCGCTGGTGCAGCTTCAATCCGAAGGCCTGGTCGATATCTTTCCCAATCGTGGCTTTCAAGTGCGCCCGCTCGCTGCCGCCGAGCTCGACGAAATCTTTAGCCTGCGTTTGCAGATCGAGCCCATTGCCGTGGCCCGGGGCGCGAAGCTCGCAACCGCCGCCGACCATGTCGCCGCGCGAAGAGCGCTTGCGCAATTAAACGATGCGTTGGCGGCCGAAGAGTTCTCCTCGCCTGGCCAGCTCAATCGCGCGTTCCACCTGCTCCTCATCGTCCCGCGCTTGCAGCCCGTCGCGGCCGAGATTCTAAGCCGGCTCCACACCCTCGCCCAACGCTATGTACAAGCCCACCTGCGGCCCGAAGGCCGCGTCAAACGCGC
This sequence comes from Gammaproteobacteria bacterium, assembly GCA_003165495.1. GTDB lineage: Bacteria > Pseudomonadota > Gammaproteobacteria > Steroidobacterales > Steroidobacteraceae > Bog-1198. The sequence goes on from PMMB01000136.1 coordinate 3,440, forward strand.
GATGCGCGAACATGCGGCCCTATTGAGAGTCTGGAGCGCGGGGAAATCGAAGGAAGCACGTGTGCTGATTCACTCGCACATCGAATCCACACGCGATGATCTTCTTACTGCCACTGCTGCTGCTTCGGCAAATCGTCGTTGATTGCGTAGTAGTCCGATTTGTCAGCGACAAATATGTGCTGCTCCATCGTGATGTTGGTCGGAGTATCGAGCGTTCCCGCCGTAATACTGATCTCGTCACTCCCAATCTGCCTCCAAAACAGATTGCCGCCGCAGCGGCCACAGAATCCACGCTCGGCGGTGTCCGACGACTTGTACCAGAGCAAACGCTCGGCAGTCGTCAATTCAAGATTTGCCGACGGCGCGCTCGTCATGGCCACGTAGTGTCCGCTCGTTCGGCGGCACTGCGAACAATGGCAGGCAATGACCCCGCGCAGCTCGCCGCGTATCCGATAGCGGACTGCCCCGCATAAGCATCCGCCGCTATGCGTCGTTTCGATTTCTGTCAGCTCTAGGCTCGATTGACCAGGCATGAAAAGCATCCTCGCTTGGCATTGTGCAGGTGGATATACGCCACTTCCGAACGGTCGAACGTTTCTAGGATGGTGGCTGCGGCGTCCTTGCCCTCGCACACCGCCGCGTCGATCATCAGGTGCGCCGCGTCGTAGGCGCGCACCGACATTTGACGAAGACGCACATAGGCCGGGATCACGCCGGCGTCGAGCGTGCATTGGCGCGCCGCTTTACGCACAAAGATCGGTCCTGACGCCCTATACGGTGACCGGGCGGGCTGATGTGTAAATGGAAGAAGGAGAAGTTCTTCGCCAATTTCTGCATCGGCGAGACTCACGCGACAAGGAAACCCGGGCTTTTCCGTGGCGAACACGCGCCGCGCGTCGAATTCATCTAGTGCTTGATCGGGAAGCGAGAACAGCGAAGCAAACTCATCGAAGGGCACACCGACTAGCTGGAATGACATGGCAGCACCAAAACGATTTGTGGGTGCGCATCATCGTGCATTTCTCGCTGCTCGTCTCGCCATTTTCGGACTTCAAATCCCGTGCGATGCTCAGGCGCCGTGCTTCAGCAACGGCAACGACAGGCGAGAAATGCTCCGCGATGCGAATGCCGCGCGCCGGCGAAAGTGCGCGTGCGGCCGGGTGACAACGACGCGCAGAAGGTCGCTCACGGGACGAGGCGCAAATTCACGCCACTCGATGCCGAATCCGTGTTTGTACTTGCGCACCACGTAGGCCTCGACAATCGGGGACTCGTGCTTCGGCCACGGCGATGAATCGATGGCAACCTGGATGCAAGACAGCATCCGCGCCTCGAAGTCCGCTTCGACCAGCGCACCGCTGACACTCAAATCAGCGAGTCGGCCGCCCCGCACCGAAAATCGATGGGCCGCCACCCGGACCCGAAAATCAACCCGCACGCGCTCGCCCCATCGATGTTCCATAAAACTATAATTTCATGGCTGGACGCGTCGCCCCATCGGACAAACACCGATATGACCTGCGATAATTCTTACACTGACGGTTCGCCAAGCTTCGCGGCTGGTGGCGGTAGAACGGCGGTTCTAGGCTGAAATATCAGATATTGGCAGCCCTGGGGCCCGGTGTGACGAGGGGCTGCCGGCGCTTGGCGATCAGCTTGCCGTAAATCTCGATGATCGTTCGATTGACGTTCTCAATGAAATGAGGAGTCAAGTCATGCACCCGCCGTTGCCGCGGCGCCGCAGCGTGTCGCCGCAAAATCGCCGCCAGTGCGGCAACATCGCCGATCGGAAAAAGATCGCCTCCATACTCTTCGATTAGCTCGCGACAGCCGTCGGCGGTCGAGGCAACAATGGGCAGGCCCGCATCGAAGGCCTCCAGCATGACCAGCGGCAATGGCTCGCGGCGTGACGGGCAGACAAACAGATCGAAGGCCTGGTAGTAGTCTTTGATGTTTTTCCGAAAGCCGGGCATGCTCATATTCGGTCCGAGAAGCCGTTCCAGCCGTCCGCGCTCCCGGCCCTCACCGAGGATGACGAGGCGCGCGTCGGGCAAGTCGGCGGCACGAAACGCCTCGATTAGATGGTCGAGACCTTTGCTTTGGGCGAGACGAGCAACCGCTCCAACCAGGTATTGGTCAGGCGCGACGCCGAGAGATTCGCGCAGCGCGGCGATTTCGGCCGCGTCCAACCGGCGATGGGGTGTGAATAGTTGATTAAGTTTGAACACTTGCCCGCGGTACGTCGCAGGAATCTCAGACACCTGCCAACGCGCGTTGCATATGAGCCCGTCGAGCTCAAAGAAATGTGGACCATTGGCGCGGTTGTGCAGAGTCGCCACCGACGGTGCTTGCGCGCGCGCGCGAGCGATCACGCGCGAGGATCTGCGCAAATGCGTATGAATGACGTCCGGAAGAAATTCGCGGATGCGCCGCTCGACCGCGCGCTGCGTGCCCAACCACGTCGGGACCGGAGCAACCTGGACTCGGTTTGAGACTGCGTCGACAATGGATGTGCCGAACCGGCTCCTGTGCGTGCGCCGGACCACGAGCATGACGTCATGCTCGGCGGCCTGGACGCTCGCGAGCTCCGCAGCATAGCGTTCGGAACCGGCGAAGCCGTTCGAAAGGATGACGTGCATGATCCGCATATACTATTGTTCCATACATATGGGAGAGGAAGCTCCATTTGATGGAGAATTCCACGGCGCAAACGATATATTGGGAAGAAAATGAAGGTACCCCTGATCAAGCGGCTGTCGAGACAAATTCGCGGCCGCTGGCGTGCAAGGGTCCTCGCAACGCATGGTGTCGCCGTAGTGGCTGACACGAAGAACGGTCTGCTGGCCGTTCAACCCGGTGACTTCAATGTTTCACGTGCACTGCTGCAACGAGGCGAATACGACTGGCCGCAAATCCAGTTGCTGAGCAGTCTGGTGGGCGCGAGTTCGCGGTTGATTTTTGCCGGCGCGCATATCGGTGCCCTGCTGATTCCCATCGTGCGCGCCGCCCGAACCCGAGCCGTGATCGCGTACGAACCGAGTCCGCGCAACTATCAGCTGCTCACCATGAATCTCGCGTTGAACGATATCCACGATATCGTCGTGAGAAATACCGCACTGGGAGAATCGCCCGGCAGAATTCGTTTCACCGAGAATCGCATTAACACGGGCAACAGCCGAGTCGACTCGTCGGGCGGCGGCCTCGACGTCCCGCTGGATAGCCTCGACCGCTCTGTGCCGCCGGAATGGGAATCCATCGATCTGATCGTCATGGATATCGAGGGCAGTGAGGTCGCGGCCATGCGCGGCGCGCAAGCCGTGCTGGCAAGAACGCGGCGCCTCTATGTGGAGTTTGCACCGGAGCAGCTCCGGGATCAGGGCGCCACCAGCGAGGAATTCATAGCGCTTGCGGGAAGATTCTTCAAATCAGCGTATGTCATCGACGATAGTATGAAGTTTATCCGTGCCGCGGATTTTTCCGCTCACTTGCTGCCTCTATCGCGACGGCGCGGTTTGCTGCTGAACTTACTGTTCACGCAGGATGCCGATTCGGCCTAAAATCTTCGCGACAAGTACAATAACCCAGTCTCGATTTTGTAGAACGTTTCCGGCCTGGAACCTTGCAGATCGCTCGCCAACACGTGGTCGCGCGCCACGTTCTGCGCGTAGCGTAGATCAAGACCCAAATCCCACTTCGGAATGATGTTGCGCCACAGTCCGCCAAATCCTGCGTACTCGGAATAGGCGGGAGTCGCCACGTTGTAACGAGCGAAGCCGAAGAAAAAACCAAGTGCGAAGCTGTCGGTAAAGCGATATCGATAGTCGAGCGCGCGAACACCGATCAAGGTGTGTCCGTCCACTTGGTCCAGTTCCACGCGTACCCCCAAATCATTGTTTGCGGAGACCGCGCGGCGCGCTCCTAGCCCAAGGTGCGGATCAAAGCCGACTTTGCTCGTGAGCTGCGCAAGCGTCGGCTCTATACTCGTCTGTACTCTGTTGACGTTCATGCCCACGTCGACGAAGCGTTCCGCCCGAGATACATCGGGGCCGCCGCTGTAGGAATCTTCGTCGAGCGAACCGTCATCCCGGGTACGCTCGTCGCCGCCGTAGCGCACGAAGCCTGCCAGCCTTGAAAACGACTTGCCATCGACGTCGCGTCCGCCCAAGGCCTCGCCGCCGATCGTCACGCCTTTCCAAGGCCGCGAATAGCGCACCGTGAAATCGTAGTAATGATAGTAGGGGAAGGCGCCGACGGCGGGGGAGTAGCCTCGCAGGTCCCCGCCGTAGTAGCTCTCGTTCGCCAGAGTGCGTACCCGCTCCTCCAAGTAGCCGCCGAAGGGCGGTTCCCAGCCGATCCGCAGCATCGCGCTGCGTGCGCCGACGCCGTCCCTGAAGTTGCGCTGATCGGCACCCCAGTTGCCCTCCACCAGGCCGTAGTTGGTCGTGCCTTCCAAGAAAATATTATGGACGTACCAAATGTTCTGCCACTCCGCGACTTCAAACGTTAGGTCGAAGTAGTGCGCGATCCGCGGGATGTCGATGCCGACGGTGAGCGCCGCATTGCCGAGCAAGTAGCTGCCGCCATCCGAGTTGTCCTCGCCCGCGTATTGGGTGTACACGGCAAAGGGTGTTTTGCCGGGAAAGATAAACCGGCTGACGAACGAGGCCTGTTGGTTGCCTTGTGTCTGCGACAAGCCGCTCGGTACGAAAAAATCCCGCGCCAGAAAGCTCGCGGAAGACGGCAACCCGCTGCCGCCGCCGTACTGCAGGAGCCGATTGAAGCCAAACGACCAGCCGGGGAAGGGTTCTATCGACAATTGCGTGCCGAAGAGACGCGGATTCCCGACGCTTCCGTGGCCATTGTAGAGGATATTATCGCCAACCTGCCCAGGCTTCCCTGCCTGCTCCATTTGGGCCAAAAAGAACTCGTACTGGAAACCGAGCCGGGTGAGAGGCTCGTAGTTCGACAGCGTCACGGAAGGCATGGTCGGCGCCTCCGTGCTGAGCAACATGCTGCTGTCGGTCGCGGGCGAGAGCCAATGATCGCGATAGCCGAGGTCGAGTTGCGCCCAATTGAAGCCCACGCTCAACATCGAACCGGTCGGTACGGTGCGGCCTTGGTAGGCGATCGCGCCGCCACTGACGAGCAGGTAATCGTTCGGCTGCACATATCCCTGCGCCGACAACTCCCAGCGGCTGCTTGCCGGCAGTCCGTGCTCGTTCGGCACGACGACTCCCGTCGCGTCATGCGTGATCGCGCCGGTCGCACTCGCGTGGGTCACGGCATAGTCACGCGAGTAGCGCTGCAGGTATCTTTTAACCTTCGTACACAGAGGTTTGTCGACCATGCAGGCCTGCGGCAGGGCGTCCTCGACCAAGGCAACGGCAAATGGCCGTTTGAGGATGGGTTCGTCCGCGAGGATGAGCACCCGCTCGATTTGCCGTTCCATTTCCGGTTCGAGGTTGAGCGGCAGGTAACTACTAACCCCGCCCGCCAGTGCGGCTTGGGTCAGAGCCAGCACGCACGTGAACACGATTCCCGGCCTCAATGCTTTGATCCATGACAGCACGATATTCAATTGACTCCCTTGACCGTTAAACTATCGCGGCAGTACACGATATGACGCCTGAGACGGTCAAGGCTTTTATTCACCGGCTGGCGGCGCTCGGGCGGAACTATTAGGCTTGCTGCCTGACACATCAGTATCCCAAGGACAGATTTTGTACCTACCCGCGTATTTCAAGGAATCCCGCACCGACGTGTTGCACGCGCTGATGCGCGCCCGCCCGCTGGCGACGCTGGTGACTGTGTGCGATTCGGGACTCGTCGCGAACCACATCCCGGTCGAAACACTGCCCGAACCCCCTCCGCATGGGTTGATACGAGGCCACATCGCGCGCGCCAATCCCTTGTGGCGGGAATATCGAGCCGACTCTGAAGCGCTGGCGATTTTCCAGGGACCGCAGGTCTACATCTCGCCCTCATTCTATCCATCCATGCAGGAAACCGGCGAGGTCGTTCCGACGTGGGATTACGCGGTGGTCCACGCACACGGCACGTTGCGATTTGTGCAAGACACCGACTGGTTGCGGGCGTTCGTCACGCGATTGACCGATGCGCATGAGGCATCGCGGCAGGTACCCTGGAAGGTTGACGACGCACCGCCGCCCTACATTGAAAAAATGCTGACTATGATCGTTGGGTTCGAGTTTTCGATCGTCAGTTTGACGGGCAAATGGAAGCTCAGCCAGAATCACCCCACCGCCAACCGGCGGGGTGTGGTGAAGGGATTGCGCGACGCCGCCGATGCGAACTCCCGGGAAATCGCCGACATGCTGTCGTCATTGGGCGATGAGCGGCACGATGAGCCGCACGATTAGCCCCAGCGCTTAAGGTGCTTCAAACCGAGCGGCTGCTGCTGCGTCAACTCGATTTGAACGACGCCGAATTCATTCTGGAGCTACTGAACGAGTCAGCGTTCCTGCGATTCATCGGCGACAAAGGGGTAAAAACTCTGTCCGACGCGAGGAGCTACATTTTGAAGGGACCGATGGACAGCTATGGGCAGCACGGCTTCGGTATGTACGCGACCTGTCTGCTCGACGGCACGCCGGCTGGAATTTGCGGATTGGTCAAGCGCGACGGGCTCGCGGACGTTGACGTGGGATTCGCGTTTCTGCCGCGACACCGCTCGAAGGGATATGCCGTCGAATCCGCGGCGGCCGTTTTGGCTCACGCCAAGCAGGTGTTGCGATTGCAGCGCATCGTCGCCATCACCTCACACGAGAACTTAGGTTCGATCGCGGTGCTCGAGAAAATCGGACTCAAGTTCGAACGAACGATCAGGCTCGCGGAACACAGCCCCGAACTCCAACTGTTCGGACCCGCCTGAGCGCAGGAATCGATTACTATAGGAACCGCACCGAACGCTTGATTCCGGCCGTTTATTGAACCGTTTCGCGGAGTTGCCAATGCATCCCTTGCCTCATCGCTATGTCGTCAACGCTTCCGTGCGCCCCGTTGGAGACGTGCCGTTGTCCACGGACGGCGTCAGAGTCATCGAATCGGCGCCGCCCAAGGAGTTCGACGGTCCCGGCAATCAATGGTCGCCCGAGGGGCTGTTGACCGCGGCCGTGGCAGACTGCTTCGTCTTAAGTTTTCGCGCGATTGCGGCGGCGTCGAAATACGCGTGGGTCAGCCTCGAGGCGCGCACCGAAGGCACGCTGGATCGAATCGACGGCAAGATGCGCTTCACCCGCTTCGACACGCACGCCAAACTGCAGGTGCCCGAGGGCGGGGATATCGAACGCGCGAAGAAGCTGCTCGAAAAGGCCGAACTCACGTGCCTGGTCGCCAATTCGCTCAGCAGCGAACGCCATCTCACCGTCGAGGTCGTCTCAGGCTAACGCTCGCGCAGCGAGCGGTTTTCAAAACCTTCACGGACGGGGTCGCATCGACCCCGTTGAAAGTTGCGCGAAGCGCATGATTAGTCGTCCATCAAGAAGCTGCGAAGCTGCTCGCTGCGGCTGGGGTGGCGCAGCTTGCGAAGTGCTTTGGCCTCGATTTGCCGGATCCGCTCGCGAGTCACGTCGAACTGCTTGCCCACTTCTTCGAGCGTGTGGTCCGTATTCATGTCGATGCCGAATCGCATGCGCAGAACTTTTGCTTCGCGCGGCGTCAGCTGCGCCAATACCGAGTGTGTGGTTTCACGCAAGGACTCGGTGGTCGCCGAGTCGATGGGCGAAGACACCGACGTGTCCTCGATGAAGTCACCCAAGTGCGAATCCTCGTCATCGCCGATCGGCGTCTCCATGGAGATCGGCTCTTTGGCGATCTTGAGGACCTTGCGTACCTTGTCTTCCGGCATTTCCATGCGCACCGCCAGTTCTTCCGGCGTGGGTTCGCGGCCCATCTCTTGGAGCATCTGCCGCGAGATGCGATTCAGCTTGTTGATCGTTTCGATCATGTGCACCGGAATACGGATTGTGCGCGCTTGGTCGGCAATGGACCGCGTGATGGCCTGGCGAATCCACCATGTCGCATAGGTCGAGAATTTGTAACCGCGGCGATATTCGAACTTGTCGACGGCTTTCATCAAACCGATGTTGCCTTCCTGGATCAGATCCAGGAACTGCAAGCCGCGATTGGTATATTTCTTGGCAATCGAAATCACCAGGCGCAGGTTGGCTTCGACCATTTCCTTCTTCGCGCGCCGCGCCTTGGCTTCGCCGATCGAGACCTCGCGATTGATTTCCTTGATCTCGCTGATCAGCACATGGAACAGACCTTCGAGGTCCTTCAGCTTGTTCTGGCGGCGCTCCACCTCATCCTTGAATTTGGCAAGCGGAGCCGAATAGCGCTTCTTGGCCTTGATGTGCTTGTCGAGCCAACGTGTGCTGGTCTCGTTCTTCGGAAACGTCGAAATGAAATCCTTGCGCGGCATCCCGGCCTGCTTGATGCAAAGGAACATGATCTCCTTTTCGAGCAGGCGCACTTCGGTCACGTGCTGGCGCAGATTGTCGATCAATTGATCGAACATTTTTGGGCTCAGCTTCAATTCCATCAGCTCGCCGCAGATCTTCTTGCGGATTTTCAAGGTCTTGGGATCTTTCGAGCCCAGCTTGTCCAGCGCGTTTAAGAACTGGTGGTGGATCTTGGCGATCGAGCTGAAGCGCTTCGCAGCTTCTTCAGGATCCGGACCGGTGTCGATGGCTTCTTCGTCTTCATCAGCCTCGGTCTCGTCATCGTCGTTGGCAGCCTCTTCGCGCTCCAGCGCCATCATTTTCGGGTTTTGCGGCTGCGCGATTTCATCCGGCGCGTTGGGGTCCACGAAGCCGACGATGACGTCGACCAGACGCATCTGGCCGGCTTTGACGGTTTCGTAATGCCGCAACAACAAATCGTACGTGCCCGGGTAGCTGCCGAGCGCGATCTTGACCGCTTCCAAGCCCTCTTCGATGCGCTTTGCGATGCGAATCTCGCCTTCGCGCGTCAACAATTCCACGGTGCCCATTTCGCGCATATACATGCGCACGGGATCGGTGGTGCGTCCGAATTCCGCATCGAGATTGGCGAGCGCCGCGGTGGCTTCTTCCACCGCTTCTTCGTCGGGGGCCGCCGTGGCGTCGGTCAACAACAAGGACTCGGCGTCCGGCGCCTTTTCGTACACCGGAATGCCCATGTCGTTGATCATGTTGACGATGTCTTCGATCTGTTCCGGATCGACGATTTCGCTGGGCAAATGATCGTTGACTTCAGCGTAAGTGAGGTAGCCCTGCTCCTTGCCGCGCGCAATCAACAATTTCAGTTGCGACTGACGCTCGTCCGCGATTTGAATCGCCGTGCCTGCTGGCGCTTTTTTGATCAAGGTGGCCGCCTCGTTTAGAGATCTGGACATTTAAAAATGCAAGCCGACAAGTATACGATCCTGGCCATTGCCTAGCCACTGATGCTTGGGGCTAAGGGGTCGCTCGGGAGCGGCCCTTGGATTTGAGAAGTAGTGTTAATTCGGCCTTTTCGTCGTAATTCAAGCCTAATTCCTCCGCTTTTCGCAATAATTCGTCCATTCGGCGCCCCGGGCCATATTCCTCGAGCAGCTTTTCAACCGCCATTTGCAGCTCCTTTGCGGCCGCCGCGGCATCCGCCACCAGCGGCTCGGCCATGGCGAGCTCGGCCAAACGGCCGTATTCGGGCAGATCCCGCCAGCGCTCGAGCAGCATCGCGGTACTTGGGCCGGATGCCGCCGCCGCTTGCATCAGCAGTTCCCGGAGCACCGCAACACCGGGTTTGTCGACACCCTGAAGGGACTCGGGGTCTTTGACCGCCGCCGCCGCCGCGGGGTGGTGCAGCACCAGGGTGATGGCCTGGGTCAGTAAATTGCCGCGCCCGACACTGATTCGACCGCGATGCGGGACGATGGGTTCCGGCCGCTCCGTGGGGGCCCGCTTCGGGTCGCCGGACTGGAACGACTTCTTGAGGGTCGCCGCGGGCATGCCGACTTGCGCGGCGAGACGGTCGGCGAGCATTTCCCGGTAAATGCCTTCGGGCATGCGGGCGAACAGGGGCGCCGCCAGGGCTTTGAGCTTCGCACGGCCGTCGACATGGTCAAGATCCACCTCGACCATCAGTTGTTGGATCAAGTATTCAGACAGGGGCAGGGCGGTGTTCAGCCGGTTCTCGAACGCCTCGGGGCCTTCTTCCGCGACCAGGGTATCGGGGTCGTGGCCCTCGGGCAAAAACATGAACTTAAGCTCGCGTCCATCGCGCGCCAGGCTCAAGGAATTCTCCAGCGCCCGCCAGGCGGCTTGGCGGCCGGCGCGATCGCCGTCGAAGCAGAACACCACTTCGCTGGTCACTCTAAAAATCTTGTTGAGGTGCTCTTGAGTGGTCGCGGTGCCGAGGGTGGCGACGGCATAGGTGATCCCGGCTTGGTGCAGGCGCACCACGTCCATGTAGCCTTCAACGATCATCAAGCGCTTGAAATCCGCCCGCGCTTGCCGCGCCTCGTATAACCCGTAGAGTTCGCGGCCCTTGTGAAACAGGGGTGTCTCCGGGGAGTTGAGGTATTTGGGCTCGCCCTGATCGATGATTCTCCCCCCGAAACCGATGACGCGTCCGCGCGAATCGCGAATGGGAAACATCAGCCGATCGCGGAAGCGATCGTAAAAGCCGGCCGCGCCCGCGCGCGCGACGGTACGTTCGATGATCATGCCTAGCTGCAGGACTTGGCGCCGTTCCTCTTCCTGCGATCCAAAGCGGTTGAGCAGGGCATCCCAAGAATCCGGTGCGTATCCCAAGGCAAACTTTGCAGTGGTTATCGCATCGATTCCACGCGCACTCACGTATTTCTGGGCGCGCGGCTGGTCCGCCAAGTTCTGCTCGAAAAAGCGTGCGACGCGTGCCATGACGTTGTGCAGATCGGCGCTGCCGGGATCGCCGGATCTATGTGCCTCGCGCGGCATTTCGAGGGCTGCGCGCTGCGCGAGGTCCGCCACGGCGTCGAAGAACTCCATCTTCTCGTATTGCATGAGAAAGCCGATCACGGTGCCATGCGCCCCACAACCGAAGCAATGGTAGAACTGCTTCTCGGGACTGACCCAGAAAGAGGGTGATTTCTCGTTGTGGAACGGACAGCAGGCCTTGAATTCGCGCCCCGCCTTTTTCAGTGGAACCCGTGCGCCGATTATCTCGACGATATCGGAACGGGCGACGACCTCGTCGATAAACGACTGTGGAATGCGGCCGGCCATGGACCGCCTGCGATCAACCGCTTAAGCGGGCTTTGATTTTCGCCCCGACTTGGCCTAAGTCGGCGCGGCCCTGCGCCTTGCCTTTGATGATGGCCATGACTTTGCCCATGTCCTTGATGCTGGCCGCGCCCGTCGCTGAGATGGTATCGCTGATCAGGGCGTCGATCTCGGTATCGCTCAACTGGGAGGGCAGGTAGCCCTGCAGCAGGGTGATTTCCGCCGCCTCTTTCTCGACCAAGTCCTGACGATTGCCGGCTTGGAATTGCACCAGCGACTCTTTGCGCTGTTTGATCATTTTCTCGAGAACGCTCAATACCTGGGTGTCGTCGAGNNCGCCGGAGCGCATCGCCGCCTTCATGTCATCCGTAATTTGTTCTTTAAGAGACATTCTGACGCGGACAACCCCTTGGGGGGTCCCTTAGTAGGAGGGTCGAGGCGGAGCCGCCGCCGGGGGGCTGGAGGGGGTGCCGCCCGAGCTGCGCATATTCTCCCGCGACAGGCGCTTCAAATGCCGTTTTACCGCTGCGGCCTTTTTTCGCTTACGTTCTTGGGTGGGCTTCTCGTAGAATTCACGTCGCCGAAGCTCGGTGAGGACGCCCGCTTTTTCACAGGCACGCTTGAATCGACGCAAGGCGGCGTCAAAATACTCATTCTCGCGAACACGAACGCTGGGCATTCAAACCTCAAAATGTATGGCGCTCGCCGGCATTCGGCGACAGGGGGGCGCATTCTAAAGTGCGCCCCCGTAAAAGGCAAAGGCGGCAAGCGGTCGCCGGTTTAAGGTGGATCCGCGTTTTTAAGAGGGGTTTATGCGTGTAATCGGTATTGAGAGCTCGTGCGATGAGACGGCGGTCGCGGTTTACGATGCGGATCTTGGGTTGCTATCCCACCGCCTGTACAGCCAGGTCGCGATGCACCAAGCCTACGGCGGCGTCGTGCCAGAACTTGCCTCCCGGGACCATGTGCGTCGACTTTTGCCCCTGGTCCGGGAGGCACTTGCCGACGCCAAGTCGGATCGGGAGTCGATTGACGGATTGGCCTACACGGCAGGACCCGGCCTCATCGGCGCCCTCTTGGTCGGGGCGGGCTTTGCTGCCAGCTTGGGCTTTGCCTGGGGTAAGCCCGCGGTGGGTATACACCATTTGGAGGGGCACCTCTTGGCGCCCCTGTTGGAGCCCAATCCGCCCGGCTTCCCGTTTCTTGCGTTGCTCGTGTCGGGCGGCCATACGCAACTCGTGGATGTGGCGGCCTTGGGTGAGTACCGGATTTTGGGCGAAACCTTGGACGATGCTGCCGGCGAGGCCTTCGACAAGACCGCAAAGCTCTTAGGGTTGCACTATCCCGGGGGCGCGGCGTTGGCGAAGCTCGCGACGAGCGGGCGCAGCAATCGCTTCGTGTTCCCACGGCCGATGCTCGATCGGCCCGGCCTCGATTTCAGTTTCAGTGGCTTGAAGACCGCCGCCCTAGTAGCCTTGCGGGGCCGCGTTTTGGACGACGCGATCCGAGCAGACGTTGCCCGCGGTTTCCAGGAAGCCGTGGTCGAAACCCTCGCCGAGAAATGCCGCCGTGCGCTCGAGGCTACCGGCCATCGGCGTCTGGTCATCGCCGGCGGCGTTGGCGCCAATATTCACTTGCGCGAACGGTTGGCGGAAGTCGCGCTGGCTGCATCCGCGGAATTGTATTTTCCACGCGCCGAGTTCTGCACGGACAATGGCGCAATGATCGCGCTGGCGGGATGTATGCGATTGGCGGCCGGTATGTACGACGGTCGCTTCATCAACGCGCGAGCGAACTGGGAACTTGGGGGACGCTTTGATGGATAAGATTTTCATACACGCACTCAAGACTGAGGCGATCATCGGCATTTTCGATTGGGAACGGCAGGTCAAGCAAACCGTCATCGTCGATCTCGAGATCAGCGCCGATATCGCCAAGGCCGCATTGTCCGATTCCATCGACGACACGCTCAATTACAAGCGGATCGCGAAGCACGTGCTGGCATTTGTCGAAGAATCAAAGTTTCACCTGGTCGAAACCCTCGCCCAGCACATCGCCATGCTCATACTGGAGGACTTCGGCATCGCCTGGGTGCGCCTATCGTTGAGCAAACCGGGCGCCATCCGCAATTCGCGCGACGTGGGCGTGATGCTCGAGCGAGATCGCGACGATCTTGAGAAATGGCGCGCGCGCGCGGTGGCCCACAAGCCTTAGGCGCCCCCAGTCGAGGCCGATTTTCCATGTCGCAGCCGATTCTTCTCGATCGATCCCTTTCCTGGGCACAAGTGGGCGAAGTCGCCGCAGGCACACCGCTTGCTCTGTCGGACGGCGCGCAGGCGCGAATCCGTGCGGCTCGAACGCTGGTGGAATCCATCGTTTCCAAGGGCGTGCGCGCTTATGGCGTGAATACCGGCGTGGGCGCGCTGTGCGACGTCGTGATACCTGAATCAAAACAGGCTGAGCTGTCGCGAAATATCGTGATGAGCCATGCTGTCGGTCTGGGGCCCCCACTCGAGGCCACCGCGGTGCGCGCCATCATTGCCGCCGCCATCAACAATTTTGCGCACGGCTTTTCCGGTGTTCGGCCGGTGGTGGTGGAGCGGCTGCTCGCGCTGCTCGGCAGTGATTGCGTGCCGGAAGTGCCGGCCGGCGGATCGGTGGGGTACCTCACGCACATGGCCCACATTGCGCTCGTGCTGATCGGGGAGGGGACGGCGCGGTCGCGCGGTCGACGATTGAGCGGCGCCGAAGCGCTGCAGTCGATGCAGCTTGCGCCCCTGGTGTTGGGGGCCAAAGAGGGCTTGAGTCTCGTCAATGGAACCCCCTGCGCCACGGGCCTGTCGGCCCTCGCCTTGGGCAGGACGCAGCGCCTGCTCGACTGGGCGGATGTGGTTGCCGCGATGACTTTCGAGAATCTGCGCGGCCAAATCGCGGTATTCGATGCCGATGCTTTGGGGCTGCGCGTGTCGGCGGGCGTGGCCCGGGTCGGTGAGCGGTTGCGGGCTATTTTGAGGGGCAGTGCCATCCTTCGACAGAGCGCCGGGGGGCGAACCCAAGATCCCTTGAGCCTGCGCGCCGTCCCCCAGGTGCATGGCGCTGCGCGCGATCTGTTCGCGCACGCAGAGCGCGTCGTGGACGATGAGTTGGCATCGGTGACGGATAATCCCGTCCTCGTCGGCACAGCGGATGAGCCGCGCGCGCTGTCCGGCGCGAACGCGGTCGGCGCGGCGCTCGGCCTCATGGCCGACGCGCTCGGAATCGCCGTGGCGGAAATGGCGGCTATGTCGGAGCGCCGTGTGGATCGCTTGGTGAACCCGTTGGTGAGCGGTTTGCCCGCCTTTCTGGCTACGGACGGCGGCGCGGGTTCGGGATTCATGATCGCGCAATACACAGCGGTCGCGTTGGTCGCGGACAATCGCCGTCTTGCCGCACCGGCGAGCTTGGACGGCGGGGTCACCTCGGGCTTGCAGGAGGATCATCTCAGCCATGCGACGCCAAGCGCACTCAAGCTGCTCAAGATCATCGACAACGCGGAGTTCATCGTGGCGATCGAATTGCTGGCGGCGGCGCAAGCCTACGAACTGCAGCGAGATTCTCTTCCCCGAGCGGCGCAAACCGACGCCGTCTATCGCAGGGTGCGCGCCCTCATCCCTCAATTTAGAGACGATCGCCCCCTGGGGGTCGACATTCAAAGAGCCCGCGAGTTGCTGGGACGGCCGCCGCCGGATCCATCCTAGATGCTGCGGCCGCCGTCGACGGCGATGATTTGCCCGGTGATATACGGCGCATCTTTCGCCAAAAACAGGGCAGTGCGTGCGATGTCCTGCGGGGTGCCGTGGCGTTTGAGCGCGGTCTTATCGATGATTTCGCGCTTCAACTCGTCGTCCATGTCGACCTCGGGCCACAGCACCGGCCCCGGCGCAATGCCGTTGACGCGGATTTCCGGTCCCAGTTCGCGCGCCAACGCCCGCGTCAACATCGCGAGTCCCGCTTTAGCCGTGCTGTATACCAGGTGCCCCTTGAGCGGGCGCAACGCGTGGATATCGATCATATTGATGATGAGTCCGCGCTGCTTCGCCAAGCTGGGTGCGGCCGCTTGCGAGAGAAACAACGGGGCTTTCAAGTTGCTCCCGATCAGGTCGTCCCACTGCGGGAGCGTGATTTGACCGACCGGCGTCGGGTAAAAACTCGACGCATTGTTGATTAGAATATCCAGGCGCCCATATTCCAGTAGTGTGGCGGCCACCAATTTTTCCGGGGCCTCCGCAGTCAAGAGGTGCGCCGAGTGGGTCGCGGCGGAATGGGGACGTGCTTGATTGAACCGGTCCGCCAGAGCAATGGCGGCGGCGGCGGAGGAGCGATAATGAATGAGTATGTTGGCTCCGGCCGCGTGCAGCGTGCGCGCGATCTCGGCGCCGACCCGGCGCGCCCCACCGGTAATCAGCACCACCTGGTCCCGCAGCGAAGAATTCTCGATACTGGGTTTCATGCGTTACAACGATACCGCAATGGCTTCGCAGCGTGAACTCGTGCTGAATGACTCGCAAGCACAGCACTGTGCGCGCATGCACGAGTATCTTGTGGGGCAAATTACCGCGGCGGACGGCTGGCTGAGTTTCGAGCGATTCATGGATATGGCGCTGTACACGCCGGGCATGGGCTACTACAGCGCGGGTGCGCACAAATTGGGCGCCGGCGGCGATTTCACCACCGCGCCTGAAGTTTCGCGCGTGTTCGGCGCGTGCGTCGCACGCCAATGTGCCGAGATCTTGAGCGCGCTCGGGGGAGGAGGATCCATCTTGGAAATAGGCGCGGGCAGCGGGCGCCTGGCAGCGGATATTCTGTTGCGCCTCGAGACTCTCGGCGAGCTGCCCGATCGTTATTGGATTCTCGAAATCAGTGCGGACTTGCGCGAACGTCAGCGCCGCCACTTCGCGCGCTACCTGCCGCACTTGCAGGGGCGCGTCCATTGGCTCGATCAGCCTCCCGAGGAGTCATTCGACGGCCTGATCCTCGCCAATGAGGTGCTGGATGCACTGCCGGTCACGCGGTTTCGCTGGTACAGCGGCCGTGTGGAGGAACTCGGGGTCGTGGTCGACGACGGGGGCTTCGCCTGGGGGCCGCGGCCGGCCAGCGCGGCGGTGACCGAGGCCTGTCGGCGGCTGGCGCAGGCCGGCGGCGCTTGGGACGACGGTTATGTGTCGGAATACTGCCCGCGCCTCAGCGCGTGGACGCACAGCGTCACCCACTCTTTGCGCACCGGCGCGGCACTGTGGTTCGACTACGGTCTGCCTCGATCGCAATACTATTTACCGGAGCGGCACGACGGCACCTTGCTGTGCCATTTCCGTCATCGCGCGCATAACGATCCTTTTCTCTATCCAGGGCTTCAGGACATCACGGCGTGGGTGGACTATACCCTGCTCGCCGAGGCCTCCCGCGCGGCCGGCTTCACGCTCGCGGGCTTCACGACGCAGAGCTTTTTCTTGGCGGGCTTGAAGGTGGATCACGAAATGCGAACCATGGCCGGCGATGATGCCACTGAATTTGCGCGTTTGGCCAATCAGGCGCGACAGCTGATGTTGCCGGGCGAAATGGGCGAACGCTTCAAGGCCATGGCGTGGCTGCGCGGCTTGGATCTGCCCTTGTCCGGTTTTGCGTTGCAGGACCTGCGCCATACCCTGTGATACGCTCGCTCGAAAGGTTGGCATGTAGCCCGCGTGCGTCGCGTCTGGATACGATGCCGTCGCAATACCGCTAGTCTCGACCATACTCCCGACTTAACATGCAGCGTGCGCGGGCCGCAAAACTGACGGTTGCGGGTGCCGGAAACGAAATA
Source organism: Gammaproteobacteria bacterium (assembly GCA_003165495.1). Lineage (GTDB taxonomy): Bacteria > Pseudomonadota > Gammaproteobacteria > Steroidobacterales > Steroidobacteraceae > Bog-1198. The sequence goes on from PMMB01000136.1 coordinate 20,525, forward strand.
TAGAGGGATGTACCGTGAATTCAAAATTGTCCTATGCGATAGCCGTCATTCTCGGCGGTTCATCCGCCGGCCTCGTGAATGCCGCGCCGGCGACCGATACTGAAACCAGCTCCGATATGATTCAAGAAATCACGGTCACCGCGCAGCGGCGCACTGAGAACATACAGGACGTGCCGATCTCGATTCGGGCGATGACCGGGGAAACGCTGTCCCAGTTGAACGTGCAGACCCTCGACGACTACATCAAGTATCTGCCGAACGTTACGACGGCGAACAACGGGCCGGGCCAGAACGAGGTTTTCATGCGCGGCCTGAGCGCCGGTTCGCAGCCCAGCCAGGGCAGCGGTTCGACGGGCTTGTGGCCGAACGTCGCAATCTACCTGGATAATCAATCCGGGCAGCTCCCGAATCGCAACCTCGACGTCTATGCCGCCGATCTCAATCGTATCGAGGTTCTGGAAGGTCCGCAGGGAACGCTGTTCGGTGCCGGCGCCGAGGCCGGCGCGATCCGCTACATTACGAACGAACCGAAGCTCGACGTGACCGAGGGGAACGTCAAAGCCGGCTACGGAGTGACCGCTCACGGCGATCCGAATTCCGACGTGACGGCGGTGTTGAACCTCCCGCTGATCGCCGACACCATGGCCGTGCGCGCGGTGATCTACAACGACAGCCGCGGCGGCTACATCAACAACGTGCCGGCGACGTTCACGCGCAAGAACACCGACATCGGCATCCACTATGCGAACTATCCGGCGGTCAACGGAGTATGCCCGGACGGCCTGCCGAACGGCGGCTCTTGCGTACCGCCCGGCAGCCCGGCCATCAACAACGCCGCCGTGGTTGCAAACGCCATCAACCCCGTTACCTACCAGGGAGCGCGCGTGGAGGCGCTGTACAAGTTCAACGATGACTGGAACGTGCTGCTCACGCAGTCGTATCAGGACATGAACTCGAAGGGCGTGTTTTACCAGCAGCCGAATGCCTCGGATGGCGCGCCGCTGCAGCCGCTCGAAGCCACGCTGTTCAACAACGCCTACGACAAGGACAAGTTCGAGAGCACCGCGTGGACGGTGAATGGCAAGTTCGGCGATTTGAAGGCCGTCTATACCGGCGGCTACCTCGTGCGGAACGTCGATCAGGTCGGCGACTACACGAATTACTCGCGCGGCGTCTACGCCGATTACTACCAATGCTACGGTCCGGGATCGGGCGGTGAGCCAAACCTCAAGTCCACCTGCTTTTCGCCGAGCGCCACCTGGCACTCGGTCGAGAAAAACGAGCACCAGCAGCACGAATTTCGCTTGAGCACGCCGGACGACTGGCGGTTGCGCGCGATCGCCGGCGCGTATTGGGAGGACAACAAACTGTTCGACCAGACCGACTGGATGTACAAAACCATTCCTGCGTGTACCGCGAACGGGCCGGCGGGCTCGCCGGGCAATAGCGGCTGTCTCTCGAACACCGGCACGTTCACCGGCACGACCGTCCAGAATCCGGGTGTTCAAGGCGACAACAGTTCCTTCTATCAGGACACGGTGCGCGACACCAAGCAGACGGCTTTCTTCGCGTCTGTCGACTTCGACCTGATTCCCAAGGTGCTGACGCTCACGCTGGGCACGCGCCATTTTCGCTTCGACAACACCTCGGCAGGCAGCGTCATGGCGAGTTTCGGTTGCTTCGATGGCGGCGCGCCGGTCGGTGGCTGCCAATCCGGTTCCAGTTACAACCTCAACAAGGACAATCTCTCCGACAGCGAGTCCGGCTTCAAGAGCCGTGGGAATCTGACCTGGCACATCACACCGGATGCCATGGTGTACTACACGTACTCACAGGGATTTCGCCCGGGCGGCTT